>NZ_SOGM01000021.1:0-69438 GCF_004403545.1 Cryobacterium sp. TmT2-59
CGTCGACCTCGCCGACGAGCACGGAGTCGGCTGGATCGACGGGGTCGAAGCCCCGGTGTCGATGCGCACCGTGAATCAGCTCATCTGCGCCGGCGGGTACCGCAAGATCGTCTTCGGCGTGAACGGGGAGGTCCTCTACCTCGGCGGCAAGGAAAGATTCTTCAGCCAGGCCCAACGCCGCGCGATCGCCGCCCGCGACGGCGGCTGCATCATCTCGGGCTGCCAGGTCAACGCGGCCTGGGCCGAGGTGCACCACATCATCCCCTGGGCCAACCACGGCCCCACCGACATCAACAACGGGGTGCTGCTGTGCTGGTTCCACCATCACAGCATCGAGACCTCGGGGTGGCTGATCCGGATGGTGCGCGGCAAACCCGAGGTCATGGCCCCGGTCTGCTACGACCCGGCCCGCACCTGGGTACCGGGCCAGGACCACCGGGCCCACCGGGCCAGCGGTGCCGGCCGCGGCAACCGGGCCAGGACCCGCGCCCACCCCCAGGCCACGGTTTCAACCGACTAGCCGCCAACAGTCGTGTCAGGCTCGTGAGCGTGCGCGGAAGGCGCCGGGAGTGACCAGGAGGCCATTGCGGGGCTGCTGAGGCTGCTGAGGCTGCTGAGGTTGCTGAGGCTGGTGAGGCTGGTGAGGCTGGTGAGGCTTGCAGGGCCTGCTGTGACTCCTACCCGACCGTGTTCATCAGCAGTGGGCCGCAGAATGAAGAACGCCCGGCCCCGCAAGCGGGGCCGGGCGTTTCTACTGTGGAGCCACGGGGAATCGAACCCCGGACCTCCTGCTTGCAAAGCAGGCGCTCTACCAATTGAGCTATGGCCCCGCATGATCACGGGGAGTGGAATTGAAGCATGTGTGCAGTGCTACGTGGGGATACCGGGATTTGAACCTGGGACCTCTTCGTTATCAGCGAAGCGCTCTAACCAACTGAGCTATATCCCCCTCTTGGGCAGATTTGAGACTACCCGATGCGGCGGGTAAATCCCAATCGAGCCGGAAATCGGCCCGATCGGGATGACCCGAGACTAGTTGTTCGTGAAACCGACGAGCAAACCGCCGGTGATTTTCACGCTCAGGTTGTACAGAACCGCGTACACGGCTCCCAATGCGGTGATGACGACGGTGTTCAGGATGGCCACCACGAAGGCGAACCCCATGACGTTCCCGATCGAGAGGATGCTCGCCAGGTCCGAGGAGGAACCTGCGATGTCCGTGTACAGGGCGTCGATCTTGTCAAAGATTCCAGTGCCGTTCAGAACGGTGAAAATCAGGAACGTGGCGACAATGGTGACGATGCCGAGGCACAGCGCGACCAGAAACGACAGCTTGACCGCGGACCAGAAGTCGACGTAGACGAGCTTGAGCCGGACCTGCTTGGTCGTGGCCGGCTTGCGTCCGGACTTCTTGGCGAGCTTTTCGGCGACACTACTCATTTACGGGCTCTTCCTCTCCTAAGACGCTCTCCGGGTCGCCCGCGGTGATTTCGGCGACCAGATTACGCTCAGTGTTCTTCGCAATGGCGATGATTCTGTCTTCATCCGCAAACTTGGCGAAGACCACGCCCATCGTATCCCGTCCCTTGGCCGGGACCTCGGAGACGTCAGAGCGTACCACCTTGCCGCTGGCAAGTACCACCAGGACCTCGTCCTCCTCCTCGACGATGAGGGAGCCGACCAGGTCACCGCGGTCGTCATTGAGCTTGGCCACCTTGATGCCCAGGCCGCCGCGGTTCTGCAGGCGGTACTGGTCTGCGGCGGTGCGCTTGGCGTACCCGCCCTCGGTCACCACGAAGACATACCCGTCGTCAGAGACCACGGATGCGTCCAGCAGGCTGTCGGCGCCGCGGAAGTGCATGCCGATCACGCCGGAGGTGCTGCGTCCCATCGGCCGCAACGCCTCATCGGACGCCGTGAACCGGATGGACATGCCCTTGCGGGACACGAGCAGCAGGTCGGAGTCGTCCTCGACCAGCAGGGCGGAGACGAGTTCGTCACCTTCGCGCAGCTTGATCGCGATGATGCCGCCGGTGCGGTTGGTGTCGTACTCGCTGAGGGCGGTCTTCTTGATCAGCCCGTCTCGCGTGGCCAGGGTCAGATACTGGGCCACTCCGTAGTCACGGATGTCCAGAATCTGCGCGATCTGCTCGCCCGGCTGCAGTGCGAGCAGGTTGGCGACGTGCTGACCCTTGGCGTCACGGCCGGATTCTTGGGCCTCGTAAGCCTTGGCGCGGTAGACCCGCCCGGTGTTCGTGAAGAACAGGAGCCAGTGGTGCGTCGTCGTGACGAAGAAGTGCTCCACCACGTCATCGGCGCGCAGCTGGGCGCCCTTGACGCCCTTGCCGCCGCGGTGCTGGTTGCGGTAGTTGTCGCTGCGGGTTCGCTTGATGTAGCCGCCGCGGGTGACCGTGACCACCATTTCCTCTTCGGGAATGAGATCTTCGATCGACATGTCGCCGTCGAACCCGAACATGATCTCCGTGCGCCGGTCGTCGCCGAACTTGTCGGTGATCTCGGTGAGTTCCTCACTGATGATCGTGCGCTGGCGCTCCGGGCTGGCAAGGATCGACTTGAACTCCACGATCAGCAGTTCCAGCTCGGCGGCCTGGTCGATGATCTTCTGGCGTTCGAGCGCGGCCAGGCGGCGCAGCTGCATGGTCAGGATGGCGTCGGCCTGGAGCTTGTCCACGTCGAGCAGTTCCATCAGGCCGGTGCGGGCGTCGTCGACCGTGGCAGAACGACGGATGAGCGCGATCACCTCGTCGAGGGCGTCGAGGGCCTTGAGATACCCGCGCAGGATGTGCGCATCCGCTTCGGCCTTGTTCAGGCGGAACTGGGTGCGCCGAACGATCACTTCGACCTGGTGAGCGACCCAGGCGGCGATGAAACCGTCCAGGGACAGGGTGCGCGGCACCCCGTCGACGATCGCGAGCATGTTCGCGCCGAAGTTCTCCTGCAGCTGGGTGTGCTTGTAGAGGTTGTTCAGCACGACCTTGGCGACGGCATCTCGCTTGAGAACGATCACGAGGCGCTGGCCGGTCCGGCCGGAGGTCTCGTCCCGGATGTCGGCGATGCCGCCGATCTTGGCGTCCTTGACCAGATCGGCGATCTTGATCGCGAGGTTGTCGGGGTTGACCTGGTACGGCAGTTCCGTGATCACGAGGCAGGTGCGGCCCTGGAGCTCCTCGATGCTGACGACGGCGCGCATCGTGATGGATCCGCGGCCGGTACGGTAGGCATCCTGGATGCCCTTGATTCCGAGGATCTGGGCGCCGGTGGGGAAGTCAGGGCCCTTGATGCGCTGGATCAGCGCTTCGAGCAGCTCGTCCCGGGTCGCCTCGGGGTTCTCCAGGTACCACAGGGCACCGGCCGCCACCTCGCGCAGGTTGTGCGGCGGGATGTTGGTGGCCATTCCCACGGCGATACCGACCGAGCCGTTCACCAGCAGGTTCGGGAACCGCGAGGGCAGCACGGTGGGCTCGAGGGTGCGGCCGTCGTAGTTGTCCTGGAAGTCGACGGTGTCCTCGTCGATGTCGCGCACCATCTCGAGCGCGAGCGGAGCCATCTTGGTTTCGGTGTACCGCGGGGCTGCGGCGCCGTCGTTGCCGGGAGAACCGAAATTGCCCTGGCCGAGGGCCAGCGGGTAGCGCAGGCTCCACGGCTGCACGAGGCGCACGAGCGCGTCGTAGATCGAGGAGTCGCCGTGCGGGTGAAACTGGCCCATCACGTCGCCGACGACGCGGGCGCACTTCGAGAAGGCCTTGTCCGGGCGGTAGCCGCCGTCGAACATGGCGTAGATGACGCGGCGGTGCACGGGCTTCATGCCGTCGCGCACGTCGGGCAGCGCGCGCCCGACGATGACGCTCATCGCGTAGTCGAGGTAGGAGCGCTGCATTTCCAGCTGCAGATCGACCTGGTCGATCTTGCCGTGCTGCACGAGGTGCGCGGCCTTGGCGGCGGTGTCTGCTGCCAGCGACGCGGCATCGACCTCGGTGCTGCCCTCGCCCGGGGTGTTGGTGTCGCCGGTGTTAATGTCGTCAGATGTCAAGGAAACGCACGTCCTTCGCGTTTTTCTGGATGAAGTTACGGCGGGACTCGACGTCCTCGCCCATCAGGGTGGAGAAGATTTCATCGGCGGCGGCAGCGTCGTCGAGGGTGACCTGCAACAGCGTGCGGGACTCGGGAGCCATGGTGGTCTCCCACAGTTCCTTGTAATCCATCTCGCCGAGGCCCTTGTAGCGCTGAATGCCGTTGTCTTTCGGGATGCGCTTGCCGGCCGCGGCGCCATCGGCCAGCAGCGCGTCGCGTTCCCGGTCCGAGTAGACGTACTCGTGCGCCGAGTTCGCCCACTTCAGGCGGTAGAGCGGCGGCTGGGCCAGATAGACGTACCCCAGATCGATCAGGGGACGCATATACCGGAACAGCAATGTGAGCAGCAGGGTCGTGATGTGCTGGCCGTCGACGTCGGCGTCGGCCATCAAAACGATCTTGTGGTACCGCACCTTGTCCGGGTTGAACTCTTCGCCCATGCCCGCGCCGAACGCGGTGATCATGGCCTGAACCTCGGCGTTTCCGAGGGCACGGTCGAGTCGCGCCTTCTCCACGTTCAGAATCTTGCCGCGAAGCGGCAGGATGGCCTGGAATTCGGGGTTACGGCCCTGCACGGCGGACCCGCCGGCCGAGTCACCCTCGACAATGAAGATCTCGGAGAGGGACGGATCCTTGCTCTGGCAATCCTTGAGCTTGCCGGGCATGCCACCGCCCTCGAGGAGGCCCTTGCGCCGGGCGGTCTCGCGCGCCTTGCGGGCGGCCATGCGCGCGTTGGACGCCTGAAGCGCCTTGCGGATGATCTCCCGCGCCGGGTTCGGGTTGCGGTTGAACCAGTCGGACAGCTGGTCGTTGGCGACCTTCTGCACGAAGGACTTCGCCTCGGTGTTGCCCAGCTTGGTCTTTGTCTGGCCCTCGAACTGCGGCTCGGCCAGCTTGATCGACACGACGGCAGTCAGACCCTCCCGCACGTCGTCGCCGGTGAGGTTGTCATCCTTTTCCTTCAGGATTCCCTTTTCCCGAGCGTACTTGTTGACGAGCGTGGTCAGCGCGGCTCGGAAACCTTCTTCGTGCGTGCCACCCTCGTGGGTGTTGATCGTGTTCGCGTAGGTGTGCACGCTTTCGGTGTACGCGGTGGTCCACTGCATGGCCACCTCGAGCGCCATTTTCCGCTCATGGTCTTCCCACTCGAAGGAGATGATCTCGTCGTTGACGAGGTCGGCCTTCTTGGCCCGGTTCAGGTACTCGACGTAGTCGACGAGGCCCTTTTCGTAGAGGAACGTGCGGCTGACCGGCTTGCCCTCGTCGTCGAGGTGCTCCGGCCGCTCGTCCGTGAGCGTCAGGCTGAGGCCCTTGTTGAGGAATCCCATCTGCTGGAAGCGCGCGCGCAGGGTCTCGAAGTCGAATTCGATGGTCTCGAAGGTTTCCGCGCTCGGCCAGAAGGTGATGGTCGTGCCGGTCTCGTCGGAAGGTTCGTCCATCGTGAGCGGGGCGTTGGGCACGCCATCGGCGAAGCTCTGTCGCCAGACGTGTCCCTGTCGGCGCACCTCGACCTCGAGGCGGGACGACAGAGCGTTGACCACGGAACTGCCGACGCCGTGCAGACCACCGGATACCGCGTAGCCGCCGCCGCCGAACTTGCCGCCGGCGTGCAGAACGGTCAGGACGACCTCGACGGTGGAACGGCCCTCCGCCTTGTGGATGTCGACCGGGATGCCACGGCCGTTATCGGCGACGCGAACGGCGCCATCCGACAGGATTCTGATGTCGATGGTGTCGCAGTGGCCGGCGAGGGCCTCGTCGACGGAGTTGTCCACGATCTCATAGACCAGGTGGTGCAGACCGCGCGGACCGGTGGAACCGATATACATTCCGGGTCGTTTGCGAACGGCTTCAAGTCCCTCGAGAACCTGGATATCGTCGGCACCATATCCGTGCTCCGGCTCGATCTGTGGTTCAACTGACATCTGAAATTGGGCTCCTGACCGTCGCGCGGGCGACCCTTTAGCTTACCAAACGGGCCAAGCGTACGGGCCACAAACGGGCATCTGAGAGGTTTTATTCGCGGGGTTGACCTGTTTTGGCTACTTAGCCGTAGGTATCGCGCGGACCGCGCCCTGGAATTGATCTGGGACCCTTTTTCCAGGAGGGGGCGTTGGGCCCCTGAAAACGGATTGACTCGATGCCGGCATCCGGGTAACGGACCGCGATCTGAGTCATGATTTCGACCCGCATCATGCGCAGCTGCGTCGCCCACGCGGTCGACTCGCACTGCACCGTCAGCACACCCTCGTCGATTCCGGCCGGAGTGGAGTGTTTCGACGTTTCCTCGCCGGCCAACTCGATCCAGGAGGCCAGCAGCTCGGATTGGGCCAGCGGTGAATTCCAGCCCAGCTGCAGGGTGAGGGAGTTAATGGTGTCGCCCAGTCCCCGGGGGTCCCGACCCGCGCCGAAGGGAACACTCGAGCCGATCTCGGGGCCGGGTCTCCGCCGTGCGCGGATCCGTTTCGCGTTGGGATCGCCGAACACGTCTTTGAATCGCAGGTAGACCCTGGATGCCTCGCTCGGCTCAGCCATCGACGACCGCCCCGGCGTGAATGTGGATCGTGTGTGCCGTCAACTCCTCGGGAACATCCTCGAGCACCGCGGCGGTGATCAGAACCTGCTCGAAACCGGTGACGGCGGCCGCCAGCCGGCGGCGGCGGGACAGGTCCAGTTCGGCGAAGACGTCGTCGAGGATCAGCACCGGGTCGCCCGTGGCAGAATCGCGCCGCAATAACTCGGCCGACGCGAGCTTGAGGGCGAGCGCGAATGACCAGGACTCACCGTGGCTGGCATAGCCCTTGGCCGGCAGGGCATTGAGCATGAAGATCACGTCGTCGCGGTGCGGCCCGACCAGGGTCATCCCCCGGTCGATTTCCTTACGGCGCAGCCCGGCCAGGGCCGTCCGGAAAGCATCCGCCGTCGTGCCCGCGGTGTTCGTGCCGATCGATCCGTCTGGCCCGGTGCCGGACGAGGGCGGCGGGGTTACTTCGCCGGCCGCTTCGTCTTCGCTGTCCGCCCCGGTGATGCTGAGCAGGGGCACCAGTGCGGGGCCGTGATTCTCACCGGCGACGGCCTGGTACGCCGTGCCCAGTGGTTCGCCGAGAAGGCGAACGAGTTCGGAGCGTTCGTCGATGATCTCGGAACCGAGCGACACCAGGCGGTCGTCCCAGATTTCCAGCGTCCCCAGCTGCGTGGTGCGCAGTCCGGATGCCCTGGCCGACTTCAACAGGGTGTTGCGTTGGCGCAGCACCCGGTCATAGTCCGCCAGGACGCCCGTGAGCCGCGGACTGCGCAGCACCAGCAATTGATCGAGGAAGCGCCGGCGCCCGGACGGGTCTCCGCGCACGAGCGCGAGGTCTTCCGGGGCGAACAGCACGCTCGAGAAATAGCGTGTCAGCTCCCGGGTCTTGATCACGGACCGGTTGACCTGGGCCCGGTTCTGGCCGGACCGGTTGATCTGAACCTCGGTCAGGATGTCGCGCCCGTTGTACTCGAGCTTCGCCCGGATGATCCCGGCATCCTGGCCGGCGCGAATCATGGCCGCCGTATTCGATACCCGGTGAGAGCTCAGGGTACTCAGAAAGCCGAGGGCTTCGACCAGGTTCGTCTTGCCTTGGCCGTTGCGGCCCACAATGAGGTTGGGCCCGGGCGTGAACGCCACTTCGACCTGCGCGTAGTTGCGGAAGTCGGTCAGGGACAGGTGAGTTACCCGCACCCGTCTCAGTCGGCCTTTTTGACGGCGTGACCACCGAATTGGCTGCGCAGCGCCGCGACCGCCTTCATGGCCGGCGAGTCGTCCTGTCGGGAGACGAACCGCGCGAAGATGGCTGCGCTGATCGTGGGGACAGGAACGGCATTGTTGATGGCTTCTTCGATCGTCCAACGGCCTTCACCGGAGTCCTCGACGAAACCTTCGATTTCGCGCAGTTCGGGATCCTCGTCCAGGGCCTTCACCAGTAGCTCGAGCAGCCAGGACCGCACGACCGTTCCACGCTGCCAGGCCTTGAAGATGCCCGGAACGTCCTTGATTAAATCGTCGCGCTTCTCCAACAGTTCATAGCCCTCGGCGTATGACTGCATCAGGGCATATTCGATGCCGTTGTGCACCATCTTGGCGTAGTGACCGGCGCCGACCTCGCCGGCGTGCACGAAGCTCTCTTCACGTGGTCCTTCCGGGCGCAGTGCGTCGAAGACGGGCATGGCCCGCTCGACCTGCTCGGCCGAACCGCCCACCATCAGGCCGAAACCGTTCGTCAGTCCCCACACGCCGCCCGAGACCCCGGCGTCGATGTAGTGCACTCCC
Organism: Cryobacterium sp. TmT2-59; assembly: GCF_004403545.1. Classification (NCBI taxonomy): domain Bacteria; kingdom Bacillati; phylum Actinomycetota; class Actinomycetes; order Micrococcales; family Microbacteriaceae; genus Cryobacterium; species Cryobacterium sp. TmT2-59. Next base: position 8,399 of record NZ_SOGM01000021.1, read on the forward strand.
TTGGCGGCCAGGAGTTCAGCATGGACGAAGTCGTCCGTGAAGCGGGAATTGCCTCCGTCGATGACCAGGTCCCCGGCCGTCAGGACTCCCGACAGCTCGGTGATCACGGCATCCGTCACGGCCCCGGCGGGCACCATCACCCAGACCAGACGGGGGGCGGGAAGTGCCTCGATCAGCTGGGCTACATCGGCCACATCCGACACCTGGGCGTTCCGGTCGTAGCCCGTGACCTCGTGACCCCGCTCACGGAGACGGTCGCGCATATTCGCGCCCATTTTGCCGAGACCGATGATGCCAATGTGCATTGTTGTCCTTTAAGTGCTGCCGGTTTACTGCCGGTTTTCTAGTGCTGCTGGGTGGTAGCTGGCTGATCGGCCTAGCGCAGCAGCAGGTTCGGCTGGAGCAGGTACTTATAGCTGTCGGCGCCGGCCTGCTCGCGTGAGGTCTGGCTGGTGATCAGCACGGGGCCGGGCTTGTTGGGGTTCTCGGTCTTCGTGAACGAGATGCGAACGAATTCCGAGTGCACGGCGCCGAGGCCGTCCAGGAGAAACTGAGGCTTCAGCGACACGACGGTGTCGGTGCCGGAGAGGATCGCGTCGATCGTCTCGGAGGCCTGCGCCTGCTCGGATCCGACCGCTTCGAGGGTGAGACCGTCCGCGGTGAAGGTGAAGCGGAGGGCGGCCTCACGCTCGAGCACAAGCTGGACGCGCCGGGTGGCCTCGATCAGATCTGCCGTGTTCATGACCGCGTAGTTGTCGACGTTCTCGGGGAACAGCCGGCGCACGGGCGGGTAGTTCCCCTTGATCAGCAGTGACGTGACGGTCTTTTTGTCGGCCGTGAATGCGATCAGTTCCCGGTCGTCCGTGTTCGTAATGGCGATCGAAATGGTGCCGCTGTGGCCGAACGTCTTACCGACCTCCTGAAGAGTGCGTGCCGGCACGAGGGCCGTGATGGTGTCCGTGCTTGTGGTGCTGCCCGGGTCCCAGTCGATCTCCCGGACCGCGACCCGGTAACGGTCGGTGGCGACGAGGCTGAGGCTGTTCTCGGTGATCTGCAGCTGCACGCCGGTGATGACCGGCGTCACGTCGTCGCGTGAAGCGGCAACGGCGACCTGGGCGACAGCGGCGGAGAATTCTTCGGCCGGAACGAGCCCGGACTGCGCGCTGACCTGCGGGATGCTCGGGTATTCCTCAACCGGCATGGACAGCAGGGTGAAACTCGCGCTGCCGCAGCTGACCGTGATGCGGGACTCGTTGGTGGAAAAGTGCACCGGAGCGTTCGGCATCCGGCTGGCGATGTCCGCGAGGAGTCGGCCGGAGACCAGTACCTTGCCCACTTCTTCGACATCAGCGGCGATCTCGGTCTGCGCCGAAACCTCATAGTCGAACGAGGAGAGGATGAGGCTGGTTGCGGTCGCTTCGATCAGCACGCCGCTCAAAATGGGCAACGTGGTGCGCTGGGGAAGAAGCTTGACAGCGAAGGAGACGGCTTCACTGAAGACGTCCCGGTTGGCCTGAAATCTCACGAAGTCGCTCCTGTTCGGTTTAGACCTGGATACGGCCTCAATGGTAGTCGTGTTTTTGTTGGGACCCCGTGACACCGGCGGTGGCACTAAAGGTTGTTGGATCGAGAGAGATAGAAGTTAATTGTTAATATTCTTAACCAGTGTGGAAACTGTGGATAACTTTGTGGATACGGTTCCCTGACTGGGAACTACAACCGTGTGACTTGTTAGCAGCCTGTGAGCGTTAATCGCTCCTCGGCGGTGGGCCCTCGGAGGCCCCGAGCGAGTTTGCACAGGCATGACCCGAGTTTCTACAGGTTGAACCCAGTTGTGCAAAGTGTTTCCACAGGTTTATCCACAGGTGTGAAAACTGGGTCGAAAGGGACTTATTTGTAGCGGTGGTTCTGCTTGATGCGGTTCGTGAGCTCTGTGACCTGGTTGTAGATCGAGCGTCGTTCCTTCATCAGTTCGCTGATCTTCTTGTTGGCGTACATGACCGTGGTGTGGTCGCGGTTGCCGAACAGCTGGCCGATCTTGGGCAGGGAGAGGTTGGTCAGCTCACGGCACAGGTACATCGCGATCTGGCGCGCCGTGGCGATGGCCTGGGAGCGGGAGGAGCCGTAGAGGTCGTCGACCGAGAGCTTGAAGTAGTCGGCCGTGTTCGTGATGATGTCCACCGGAGCGATGACGTTGTCCTCGTCGAGGGTGATGAGGTCTTTGAGCACGGTCTGCACGAGGTCCATGTCGACAGGGGTGCGGTTCAGGCTGGCGAATGCCGTGACCCGGATGAGTGTTCCTTCCAGTTCGCGGATGTTCGACGAGACCTTGGAGGCCATGAATTCCAGGATGTCGTGGGGGACCTGCAGCTTCTCGCTCTGGGCCTTTTTGCGCAGGATGGCGATCCGGGTCTCGAGGTCGGGCGCCTGCACATCCGTGATCAGGCCCCACTCGAACCGTGAGCGCATGCGGTCCTCGAAACCGGTGAGGTGCTTGGGCGGCAGATCGCTGGTGATGACGACCTGTTTGTTGTGGTCGTGCAGGGTGTTGAAGGTGTGGAAGAAGGCTTCCTGGGTTTCCGCTTTGCCCTGCAGAAACTGGATGTCATCGATCATCAGGATGTCGATGTTGCGGTACCGGGACTGGAAGGCGGAGCCCCGGTTGTTCGCGATCGAGTTGATGAAGTCGTTCGTGAATTCCTCGGAACTCACGTACCGAACACGGATGCCGGGGTACAGGCTCATCGCGTAGTGGCCGATGGCGTGCAACAGGTGGGTCTTGCCCAGTCCGGAGGAACCGTAGACGAACAGCGGGTTGTATGCCTTAGCCGGCGCTTCGGCGACGGCGACGGCCGCGGCATGGGCGAAACGGTTGGACTGGCCGATCACGAAATTGTCGAAGCTGTACTTCGAATTCAGCCGGGTGTCGTGCGGTCGCTCCGGCGATGTGCTCTCGAAAACCGATTGCGGGGCTGCCGGGGTCTCCACATCGGGTGCGGACGAGGACTCGTGGACCGGTCGGATCGATTCCTGTTCCAATTCAGGATTCACCACGACGTAGAAGGTCGAGACCGCAGTGGACTCGTCGAGCTGGCCCATCGCCGTGAGCAGCGGAACGCGCATACGCTGGTTCAGCATGCTCGCCGTGAATTCGTTGGGCACCTCCAGGTAGAAGGTGCCGGCAGCGATTCCCTTGGGTTCGACCAGATTGAGAAAGCCGTACAGCATCGGTGTGATGGTGTCATCGGATTCCAGACTGGTCAGTACTGACCGCCAGGTCTCCTCGATCGGCTGTTCTTCGGTGGCCATGGTTTCCCCGTATCTCTAATTGTTGCCTTCTACGGCGAGAGAGATCGAGGGCTGTGCCCGACTCCGAACGCGTGATCCAGCCAAAGCATCCACAAGGTTATCCACCGCCTGTGTGCAAATAAGGCCGAATTCTCAGGGTTTGTTGAAAACCTGTGGATAACTTTGTCTCACGGTAGCCAATCACCGACGGTGAGGCCAAATTCGTTCGCAGTTCGTGCGCGTGTCGATGACGGAAAAGGGCGAGAATGTGTGTAAAACCAACTGTTCAGGGACTGCGAGTTTGACCAGCACCGGTCGAAGCCGTAGTTTTAATCAGTTGACCCCAGCCCGAGGGCTACCTCACTCTTTCCCGGCCGCTCAGTTTGGCCTACGGAGATTTAACACGTGGAGACAAAACCATGAGCAAGAGAACGTTTCAGCCGAACAACCGCCGTCGCGCCAAGGTGCACGGCTTCCGCCTTCGCATGAAGACCCGTGCCGGCCGCGCAATTCTGGGTGCTCGCCGTCGCAAGGGTCGCATCGAACTTTCCGCTTAAGCACTCTCGTGCTCGCGGGGGCCAATCGCATCACCAGCGGCGACGACTACAAAGCAGTCGTTCGCCGGGGTGTGCGGGTCGTTGGCCCACACCTGGTGACCTACCTGCGCAGGAACCCCGATGGGGTCCCCGTGCGGTTCGGGTTCATCGTGGCGAAGAACGTCGGTGACGCCGTCAGGCGCAACCGGGTTCGGCGCCGCCTGAAAGCCGCGAGTTTCGAGTTGCTGTCGGCCGTGCGCCCGGGAACGGATGTCGTCATCCGCGCACTGCCCTCCGCGACCGACGCCGAATGGTCGACCCTGCGCGCAGAACTGTCCGAGGCACTGGAGAAATACCAGCGCAACAACGGTTCCAGGGTCAAACCGACGAGCGCGATTCGAGAGAGTCGGTAAACGTCGGTGAACAGGGTCCTGGTAACACTGCTGCTCCTCCCCCGCAACGCGGGGGTTCTGCTCCTGCGGGCATATCGGGCCGTGATCTCCCCGCTTTACGGCGATGTCTGCCGGTACTACCCCTCCTGTTCGGCGTATGCACTCGGCGCCGTTCAGGAATACGGACTCATCGTGGGTTCAGCTCGAGCCGCGCTCCGGCTGGGCCGATGTCATCCATGGACCGAAGGCGGGATTGATGACGTTCCCCTCAAGCGGAAGCGTCGCTACACCGTGACGCCGTTTGGTTTTGTTATCGCAGCGAGCCACGGAAAGGGCTGACGCAAAGATGGACCTCCTAGGTACGATTCTCTGGCCTCTGAAATGGGCCGTCGAGCTTCTGCTCGTCGCCTTCCACTGGCTGTTCTCCAACATGGGGATGGGCTACAACGACGGCATCACCTGGGTGCTCTCCATCGTCGGCCTCGTCATCGTGGTGCGGGCCGCCCTGATCCCGATCTTCGTTCGGCAGATCAAGAGCCAGCGCAAGATGCTCGAGGTTGCTCCGCAGCTCAAGAAGATCCAGGACAAGTACAAGGGCAAGAAGGACCAGTTCTCCCGCGAGGCCATGTCCCGCGAGACCATGGAGCTGTATAAGCGCACGGGCACGAACCCGCTGAGCTCCTGCCTGCCGCTGCTGCTGCAGATGCCGATCTTCTTCGCCTTGTTCTCGGTGCTCAACGACGCCCAGAAGAGCCAGGCCGGCGTCGGGCCACTGAACAGCGATCTCGCCAAGAGCTTCGGCAACGCCCTCCTCTTCGGCAACGCCCCACTGCACGACTCGTTCGCCTCCCAGTGGACCAAAATGACGTCTGGTCAGGACTTTAACGCCACGGTCATGATCATTGCAGCCACCATGGTCGTGCTGATGACCGCGTCACAGTTCATCACCCAGCTTCAGATCGTCTCGAAGAATATGTCGCCGGAAACCAAGGCGAGCCCCATGTTCAAGCAGCAGCGCATCATGCTGTACCTGCTCCCCCTCGTCTTCGCCTTCTCCGGTGTCGCCTTCCCCCTCGGCGTGATGTTCTACTGGCTCACGTCCAACATCTGGACGATGATCCAGCAGTTCCTGGTCATCCGCAACATGCCGACGCCCGGCAGCGAGGCCGCCAAGGCCCGCGAGGAGCGTCTCGCGCGCAAGGGCAAACTGATCGCCCCCGACGGTGAGATCATCGTGGTTGAAGAACCCAAGAAGCCCCAGCGTCAGCAGCCGGTTGCGAAGAATCGTGCCAAGAAGCAAACCGGCCCCAAGAAGTAAGAAGAGACGAACGTGACTGAGAACTCAGATGTGATCGCCGCGGATGCCCCGGCAGACGACTCCCCCAGCCTCGACCAGCTCGAGCAGGAGGGGGATATCGCCGCCGACTACATCGAGGAATTCCTCGACATCTGCGACCTCGACGGGGACATCGACATCGACGCGCGCAACGGTCGGGCCTACCTGTCCGTCAACTCCGCGGACGTGGCGAACCTCCGGTTGCTGTCCAAGCCGGACACGGTCAATGCTCTTCAGGAGCTGACCCGGCTCGCCGTGCAGAACAAGACCGGTTCCTTCTCCCGGTTGATCCTCGACATCGGTGGATCGCGCGACGCCCGCCAGGCGGAACTCGCGTCTCTGGTGGCCCGCGCGGTGGAGCGCATCGAAGCCGGTGCCTCCGAGGCCGCCCTGCCGCCCATGTCCTCGTACGAACGCAAGCTCGTGCACGACCTGGTCTCCCTGGCGGGCTATGTGTCCGAGTCCAGCGGCGAGGGCCGGGACCGCCACACGGTCATCTCCGCTTCCTAGTTTCACGTGAAACATTGACTGACGCACTTGAGGTCGAGCCCGCCGCGGCGGCCGTCCTGTTCGGGGACCGGATCGAGGTGGCGCGAGCGTTCGTGGAGAACCTGGCGGCTCAGGGCGAAGAGCTGGGCCTGATCGGGCCGCTCGAGTTGCCGCGGCTCTGGAGCCGCCACATCCTCAACTGCGCCATTGTCGCTCCCCTGCTTCGACCGGGCCTGGTCGGCGATGTCGGGTCCGGCGCCGGGCTGCCCGGTCTGGTTCTCGCGATCGCGCGACCGGACGTGACCTTCGTTCTGATCGAACCGATGGAGCGCCGGGTGGCATGGCTGAACTCCCAGGTCGCCGCGCTCGGGCTTTCGAACACGAGCGTCGTTCGGGCCCGCGCAGAGGAGGTGCGACTCTCCCGCCCTCTGGACCAGGTGACCGCCCGCGCGGTGAGCGCCTTCCGCACGCTGATCCCGCTGACCGCCCCCTTGCTGCGGTCCGGTGGTGAGCTGGTCCTGATGAAGGGTGCGGGCGCCACCGCCGAGGTGGAGTCCGCCGCGAAGGCTGTTCGCAAGTACCGTCTCAGCAATGTTGAGGTAATCACGCTCGGCGAGGGCGTGCTGCAGGACGTGACGAGGGTCATAAGGGCTACAGTGGATTAGGTCCCCGGTGTCTGCGTCTTGTCTGCGTTTTTCAGTGGTGAGACACAACCGGGTCGCCCGTCGGATGGCTCATCAATCGTCGAACGCAAAGGTTTCACGTGAAACATCCTGGCGAATCCCAGCAAGTCAGCAAGACCGCCGCAGGGTACGACGACACCACTCCCCTGGCCCGGGAGATCTCGGATCTGACCCGCCGCCGGCAGTTGATCGCTTCGGAACGTCTGCCGAAGCCGGACAGCACCCGGGTCATCACGATCTCCAACCAAAAGGGCGGCGTCGGCAAGACGACGACGGCGGTGAACCTGGCCGCGGCGTTGGCACGGCAGGGTGCACGTGTGCTGGTGATCGACCTGGACCCACAGGGAAACGCCTCGACTGCTCTGGGTGTGGAACACCGCGCCGACACCCCGAGTGTCTACGACGTGATCGTCAATGACGTGGAGATGGCCGGGGTCGTTCAGAGCAGTCCGGAATTCGGCAACCTGTACTGCGTCCCGGCCACGATCCACCTGGCCGGCGCCGAAATCGAGCTGGTTTCCCTGGTTGCGCGGGAGCAGAGGCTCAGCCGGGCGCTGGCGCGGCACCTGAAGTCGATGGCCGACCCCTACGACTACGTCTTCATCGACTGTCCCCCGTCGCTCGGCCTGCTCACCATCAATGCATTCGTCGCCGCCCGCGAGGTCCTGATCCCGATCCAGTGCGAGTACTACGCACTCGAGGGTCTCAGCCAGCTGCTCAAGAACATCGAGCTGATCGAGAAACACCTGAACCCCGACCTGTCCGTGTCGACGATTCTGCTGACGATGTACGACAGCCGCACCAATCTAGCGAACCAGGTGGCGCAGGATGTGCGCGATCACTTCCCGGAACAGGTGCTCAGCACCCTCATTCCGCGTTCTGTACGCGTTTCTGAGGCCCCCAGCTATGGTCAGAGTGTCATCAGCTACGACCTCAACTCAGCAGGATCGCTCTCCTACCTCGAAGCAGCAGCAGAAATCGCCCGCCGGGGCGCCCCGAAAACAGGAGAAGTTCAGTAATGGCGAAAAGAACAGGCCTCGGACGTGGCATCGGCGCGTTGATTCCCATCCACGATGACCCGACGCAGGCCCGTCCCGTCGACGTGTTCTTCCCCTACTCGGAAGAACTCCGGCCGGTGGCGAACGTGGAGCTGGTTCCGGTCCCCGGTGCGCGCCTCGCTCACCTGGATCCGGGCGACATTGTGCCCAATGCGCACCAGCCCCGCAGCGTCTTCGACGAGACAGACCTCGCCGAACTCGTACACAGCATCAAGGAAGTCGGTGTGCTGCAACCCATCGTGGTGCGCCCGATCGCTGAGATGCCGGGCAAGTTCGAGCTGGTCATGGGCGAACGCCGCCTCCGCGCCACCAAAGAGGCCGGCCTCGCTACCATCCCCGCCGTCATCCGTGAGACCGCGGATGTCGACATGCTGCGCGACGCCCTGCTGGAGAACCTGCACCGGGCGCAGCTCAATCCGCTCGAAGAGGCCTCGGCCTACCAGCAGCTGCTCGCGGATTTCGGCATCACCCAGGACGAACTCGCGTCGAAGATCGGCCGGTCGCGCCCTCAGATCACCAACACCATTCGTCTGCTCAAACTGCCCGAACCCGTGCAGCTGCGCGTCGCGGCCGGGGTCCTGACGGCCGGTCACGCCCGTGCGATCCTCTCCGTCGGCGACCTGGCGGGCATGCTCCAGCTGGCCGACAAGATTGTGAACGAGGACCTCTCCGTTCGCGCCGCGGAGGCCGCTGCCACCTCCCTGCCTCGGCTGGCACCGGTGAGGCCGGCCGCCGGGCGGCGGCAGGGACACCTGGACGAAATCGCCGAACACCTCGGAGATCGCCTGGACACCCGGGTAAAGATTCATCTCGGTGTTCGAAAAGGCCAGATCACAATCGATTTCGCTACAATTGGCGACCTTAACCGCATCCTCGGTGTTCTGGGGGAACCCGGCTTCGGAACCAGCTAGCCCACCCCCCCCCCCCGGCGGGAACATGTTTCACGTGAAACATTTGGCACGGTAATACGAGAGTGTCCAGCTCGGTGCGGGTACACCGTTGTCCAAGGTGCACGGTGTCCTGGCCGGAGGCGCTTCGGCCACGGGCGAGCAACTGGCCGACTGGAATGTTTCACGTGAAACCCCCGGCGCGGTTGCTCTGCATATGGCCGCGGCCCGACTCGTCCGTGGCGAAACTGTGGGGACTCTGTCACATCAGCGACAGCGTCACCGACAGCAGCAGGCCCGGCGCGGGCGCCGGTGATCAGAGTGAGTAGTCCTTGAGCGGTCCCTTGTTCAGGGAGGTGCGGTGGCCACCAGGGCGTTTTGGACGTGCCACGGGTCCGTAGTGAACCCCTCTCCGCGCCAGGTCCGTCTCCGTTGATCGAAGGAGCGGGACCCAACAGTGCGTCACTATTCTTCGCGAAGCCCTGGGTCGCCAGACCCGGGGTGTCTTTCTGACCATTTTCGCGTCACCAGGAGGCATGCTAAGGGATGGCTGGGGATAACAGAACGGTCTTTAGGAGGGCCAGAGGAGGTCGAAATGGAGGCGAATCAGCTGGCGGGCGTGACCAGACGGTTGGCAACTCATGTTTCACGTGAAACACTGCAGCGGACCGCGCGGTCCGATTGAGCTCGGCGGCGTCGCCGCGGTCAGGACCCGGCGATCGCCGCCCGGGCGAGGGCCTCGTAGACGGCGCCGAGCGATTCGCCGGTCGCTTCGATACTCAGCGGCGAGAGGGACGTCTCGGTCAGGCCGGGGAGCACATTCGCTTCCAGGAACCAGAGCACGCCGTCCGGGTCGACGATCAGGTCGATCCGCGAGATGTGGCGCAGGCCGAGCAGTTGGTGGATCGCGACCGCGGTTTCGGCGGCGCGGTCGGCGATTTCCTGGTGGATCCGGGCTGGAGTGTAGAACAGGGTCTCCCCCGCGTTGTAGCGGGCCTCGAAGGAGTACACGCCGTCGATGGGCACGATCTCCACGGCCGGCAGGGCCACGGGACCGTGGCCGCGGTCGATCACGGTGACGGCGAGTTCCGTTCCGGTGATCCGCTCTTCGACCAGGGCCACGGTGGCGTAGGTGTACGCGTCCACCATGGCGCGCGGCAGGCCGGCTGCGGACTCGACGATCGTGACGCCCTGGGCGGATCCGCCCTCTGAGGGCTTGACCACCAGCGGGATCGGCAGTGCGGTCAGGAGGTGCTCGAGCACGCTCGCCGCGCCGAGGTCGCGGAAGGTGTCGGTGGAGAGGGCGATGGAATCCGGAGTGGCGAACCCGGCCCGGCGGACAAGCTCCTTCGCAATCGGCTTCGACCAGGCGAGGCGGGCCGGGCCGCCCTGGGAGCCGACGTGAGGGATGCCGGTGGTTTCCAGGAGGGCCAGAAGCGCGCCGTCCTCGCCGGTGGCACCGTGCACGACGGGCCAGATGACATCGGGGTTCCGCCGGGTGAGTTCGGCGAGCATCCCGGCCTGGGGGTCCAGCACCGAGACGGTGTGTCCCAGACTGGTCAGGGCATCGGAAACCCGGCGCCCTGACCGCAGTGACACATCCCGTTCGTGGGAGATCCCACCGGCGAGAACAACAATGTCAAGTGGCAAAAAATCGCTCATGATCAGGTATTTTCCTTGCTCTAGCTGGGAAAGTCGAAGAATTAGGCGGTCTCGGGCGGCGGTGAGCCGAATCGAGCGCTCTCGCGCAAGGGGTCCAGCGAGCCCGTGCCGGCGAAGGTCTCGAGCAGGTCGAGCTCGTCCCTGATCACGGTGGCGAGGCGGCGCACGCCGATCCGGATATTTCCCGGGGTCGGATAGCAGAACGACAGACGCATGTTCTGGCGTCCGTCTCCGTCGGCGAAGAACGCGGTTCCGGGCGTGTAGGCGACGAGTTCCTTGACGGCGCGCGGCAGCATCGCCTTGGAGTCGAGCCCTCCCGGCAGCGTGACCCAGACGTAGAAGCCGCCGTTGGGGTTGGTCCAGGTCAGCTCCGGCAGATACTCCTCCAGAGCGCCCAGCAGGGCGTTCTTGCGTTCGTGGTAGACCCCGCGGAAGGTGTTGATCTGGCCCTTCCAGTCCGCCGTGGCCAGGTACTCGGAGATGACCAGCTGGCTGAAGGAGCTGGGTGAGAGCACAGCGGCCTCGTTGGCGAGCACCAGCTTCTCCCGGATGGCGTGCGGGGCCAGCGCCCACCCCACCCGGAAACCGGGCGCGAGCGTCTTGGAGAACGTGCCGAGATAGACGACGCCCTCCTGCTCGAGCGAGCGCATGGCATCCGGTGCCGGCTGGTCGAAGTACAGCAGCCCGTAGGGGTTGTCCTCCAGCACGAGGATGTCGTTCTGGCGGGCGATCTCGAGAATCTCCACCCGGCGTTCCCAGCTCAGGGTCACTCCGGCCGGATTGTGGAAGTTCGGGATCGTATAGAGGAACTTGATGGTCTTGCCGGCCGCCTTCAGCCGCACGATGTGCTGGCGGAGGGCCTCGGGGATGAGTCCGTGCTCGTCCATCGGCACATGGTCGACCTCGGCCTGGTACGACTTGAAGATGACCATGGCGGTGACGTAGCTGGGGCCCTCGGACAGCACGACGTCTCCCGGGTCGAGGAAGAGCTTGCTGACCAGTTCCAGGGCGTGCTGGGAACCGGTCGTCACGACGACGTCGTCGGCGTGGGCACGGATGCCTTCCAGCGCCATGACCTCAAGGATCTGCTCTCTCAGCACGGGAACTCCCTGACCAGAGCCATATTGCAGGGCAACCGGACCCTGCTGTCGCATGACGCTGTCCATGGCGTTGATCACGAGTTCCTGCGGCAGGGCGGCGACGAACGGCATGCCTCCGGCGAGCGAGACGACCTCGGGGCGGGAGGCCACGGCGAACAGCGCCCTGACCTCGGAGGCGCGCAGCCCGGCGGCTCGATCGGCGTAGTGGTGGTACCACGGGTCGAGATTGTTACCGGTCTGGGGGGAGCGCTGTCCTGGCACGTCACTTCCGATCTGGTGAGGTTTCAATCGTATGGGGTATGGCCCGGGCGGAATCACAAAAAATGCCCGCCCGGCGTGAGCCGGGCGGGCATTGCGCCTCAGGGAGACGAGAGTGTTGCTGTTACGCGAGGTACGCGGCCAGGTCCTTCTCGAGTGCGACCTTGGGCTTGGCGCCGATGACGGTCTGGACGACCTCGCCCTTCTGGAACACCTTCATCGCGGGGATGGAGGTGATCTGGTACTTGGCAGCCAGGGCGGGGAAGTCGTCGACGTTCAGCTTGACGATGTCGAGCTTGTCAGCGTTCTCGCTGGCGATCTGGTCGAGGATCGGGCTGACGGCGCGACACGGGCCGCACCATTCCGCCCAGAAGTCGACCAGAACGGTCTTCGAGTTGTTGATGACTTCCTGGTCGAAGGTGACGTCGGTGACGGCGCGTGCAGACATGTGGTTTCTCCTTAGTTCGTGGACGTGGTGAGGACGGTCTCGCCGGCGCTGGCCAGCAGGTCCGCGGGCAGGGAAGCAAGATAGTGTTCCGCGTCGAGGGCGGCCACGGTGCCGGATGCGGCGGCCGTAACGGCCTGGCGATAGGTCGGGTCGATGACGTCCCCGGCCGCGAAGATGCCGGTCTGGCTGGTCTTCGAGGTGCGGCCGGCGACGGCGATGGTGCCCTCAGGGGTCAGGTCGAGCTGGTTGTGCACGAGGTGGGTGCGCGGGTCGTTGCCGATGGCGACGAAGATGCCGCCGACGGGGAGCGGGCTTTCCTCTCCGGAGATCGTGTTGCGCAGGACCAGGCCGTCGACGGCATCCGTGCCCGTGATGCCGGCCACTTCGGAATTCCAGACGAATTCGATCTTGGGGTTGCTGAACGCGCGCTCCTGCATGATCTTGGAGGCCCGAAGGGTGTCCTTGCGGTGCACTACGTAGACCTTGCTCGCGAACCGGGTGAGGAAGGTGGCCTCTTCCATGGCGGAGTCACCGCCGCCGATGACGGCGATGGTCTTCTCCTTGAAGAAGAAGCCGTCGCAGGTGGCGCACCAGGACACACCGCGGCCGGAGAGGCGCTCTTCGTCGTCGAGGCCCAGCTTGCGGTACGCGGAACCGGTGGCGAAGATCACGGCGAGAGCCTCATGCTTCTCGCCGCTGCCGAGGGTCACGGTCTTGGTGGTGCCGGTGAGTTCGAGTTCGGTCACATCGTCGTAGACGACCTCTGTTCCGAAGCGCTCGGCCTGCTCCTGCATCTTGGCCATGAGTTCGGGGCCCTGGACGCCCGCCGGGAAACCGGGGAAGTTCTCGACCTCGGTCGTGTTCATCAGCTCACCCCCGGCCTCGACCGAACTGGCGATCAGCAGCGGCTTGAGGTTGGCGCGTGAGGCATAGATCGCGGCGGTGAATCCGGCCGGGCCAGAGCCGATGATGATGATCTGACGCACGCGTAGACTCCTTCAAGTTGCGGGGGAAGCGATCTGGATTGCTCGCTGCCGGGTACAACACATCCTAATCCGATGATATTCCGAGCCGGCTGAGTGCGGGTCAGGCGCCGGCGCGCGGGCCGAGAACCGGTCAGCGGCGACGGATGCGATCGAGCACCGGGTCGAGGAATCCGCGCAGCTCACTGCTGCGCATGAGCAGCAGCAGGCCGAAGTAGACCGCCGACATGCCCAGGCCGATGACGCCCATGGCCAGGACCGCCTGGATCTTCCCCGACAGCGCGAATCCGGCTTCCCGGGTGCCGCCGAGTACCTGCAGGAGAGCGACCCCGGCCAGGATCGCGGGCACGGTGGCCACGGAGTACGTGGCGAGGCTGCGCAGAATGCGCCGACCGTCGATGCCGCCCAGCCGTCCCCGCAGCAGCCACGCGGCCAGCCCGGCCTGCGCGATGCCCGACACGGTGACCGTAAGGGCGACGCCGGCCGCGATCCAGGCGCTGGGCAGGAGTGCGCAGGCGAGGACGCCGATGATGACCAGGGTCACCTGGAACAGGGTGAAGAAGAACGGGGTGCGGGTGTCGCCGAGGGCGTAGAACGTGCGCTGGATGACGAACAGGACGCAGAATGCCACCAGGCCGAGCACGTAGGCGATGATCACGTTGCCGATGCTCAGCACCTGGCCGTACGGGGCCACGAAGACGCGGGCGAACGGGTAGGCGCAGACGGCGATGACGGCAGAGGCGAGCATGATGATCAGGGTGGTCCCCCGGATGGCGGAGGAGGCATCCGTTCTCACCAGAGCCAGCTTCCCCACCGAGGCGTGCTCGCTCATCCGAGTGAAGTAGGCGGTGGCGACCGACACGGTGATCACCGAATGCGGGAGCATGAAGATGAGCCAGGCCGTGTTGAGCGCGGCGACCGACGCGTCGGTGTCGCCGGCGAGCGTGACCACCCGGGTCTCGACGATTCCGGCCAGGGTGGTCAGCAGCAGCATCCCGAAGGTCCAGCTGGCCATCCGGCCGGCCACGCCGAGACCGACGCCGCGGAAGCGGAAGTCGGGGCGGAAGCGCAGGCCGATGCGGTGCCAGAAGTAGAACAAAACGACGGCCTGCAGCACGACGCCCAGCGTGGCAGTCCCGGCCAGGACGGCGATCATCGCGGGCGTGAACCCGGTGGCGAGCCGGGCGCCGTTCGGGTCGGCTCCATAGAGGGCCGAGAAGACGAGCAGGCCCGCGATGGCCACGACATTGTTGAGCACGGGCACCCAGGTGAACGGGCCGAACGACTTACGGGCGTTGAGAACCTCGCCCAGGACCGTGTACAGGCCGTAGAAGAAGATCTGCGGCAGGCACCAGAACGCGAAGGCCGTGGCGAGGGCCAGCGATTCCGGCTTCATGTTCGACCCGTAGAGCACGGTCAGCATGGGGGCGAGCGCGGTGGCTGCGATGGTCGTGGCGGCGAGGATGGCCAGGGCCAGAGTGAGGAGCTTGTTGATGTAGGCCGTGCCGCCGTCGGCGTGCAGGCTGGCCCGCACGATCTGCGGCACCAGCACGGCCGTCAGCACCCCGCCGGCGACGATGACGTAGACGGTGTTCGGCAACTGGTTCGCCACGGCGAACGCGTTCGTGCTCTGGCCGACCTGGCCGATCACCCCGGCGAGCACGATCAGCTTCACGAAGCCGAGGATGCGGGAGACGATGGTCCCGGAGGCGAGGAACGCGCTGGCCCGGCCGATGCTGTCGGTTTTAGGCACGGGGCTCCGTCGTGGGCTCGGAGGCGGCGCCGCGGATGGCCGCAGGGTCGACCTCGACATCGGGTTCGATCAGCTCGCGCCGGCGGCGCACGATGTTGCGCCAGACCCCGAAGCCGAAGAACAGCACCACGAGCGCGGCGAACAGGAGCGAGCCGAGGCCCTCCCAGTCGGCGCGCACGTTGATCGGGATGAGGTGCGGCTGGTCGATCATGCTTCCGGCGGGGGTGAACAGGGTCACGCGCAGGGTCACGGAACCGTTGCCGACCGCGGCCGTCACGGGAATCGTGACGGTGCGGGCCGACTCGGCCTCGATCGTTGACTCGACGTCGTCTTCGACCAGGAGCCGGCCGTTGGAGGGGACGACCTGCACGCGCACGGTCACCGCCTGGTCGAGGGCGTTGTCCAGGGTGACCGGAATGTCCACCTTGCTGCCGACCACGTTGATCGGGCCCTTGGTGGAGACCGTGATCGAGCTGAGCAAATCGGAGGATGCCAGCAGGCTCGTGGTCGACGCGTCCAGCCAGCTGGCCCGGTGCGACGCCCACGACGTGGCGAGCAGGGCCATCAGGTCCAGGCGGTGGCCGCCCGTGACGGCCCCGGGGTCGGACAGGGCGGAGGAGAACGCGGTTACGTCGCTTTCTCGCTCCAGGAGCCGGCGGGCCAGGTTCACGCGGTCGTCGGGCTCGGCCTGGCTGTCGAAGGTAACGTCATCCGCGGCCGCCGCGCTGCGGGCGTCCTGCAGGGAGGCCGGCGAGTGCCAGAGGAGGACCGTCAGAGCGTCGAGGGTTTGGCTGAGCCGGGCGGAGGTGGGCGGCCAGCCCCGGCCGAACGTGGCCACGAGCGTGCGGGCCGTGCCGGGCTGTTCCGCCGAAACGACGGCGAGCTGCGAACTGACCTCGGCCATCGCGACGCTCCAGGCTTCGTCCGTGGTCGCCAGGGCGGCCCGCCGGAGCGAGTCGGAGACGGGACCGTCGGATACGAGCCCCACGCCCCGCCCGGCACCCAGTGCGACGACGCTGTTCGGGGTGAGGTCGGTGGCCTGATGGGAGACGTTGGAACCGGTCAGGATGGTCGTGGTGAGGCCGTTCGCGGTGAAGGTGCCCAGGTCGGCGTCCGCGACCACTCCCTCCGCCGGCCACGCTATGTCCGTAGCGGTATATTCCCACGCCAGCAATTCTTCCGTGGTCGGCGGCGTGCCGTCGGCCGGGGACGCCGGTGGCGTCTGTGCCGGTGCCGTGGCCGGTGCCTGATTCTGCGGCGTCTGGTCCGCCGGGGTCGTCTGGGCCGGCGTCGGCGGCTGGGTGAACAGGGTCGGGTCGATGGCCTGGTCGAAGGATGTCGGTGCCAGCAGGGTGTCGCCGCCCGCCTGGGCCTGCAGCGCAATGTCGGTATCCGCATAGCTCAACGGGAATATATCGTTTCTCGCCAGTGCCAGCCGGTTCAGCCACGCGGTTGCGCTGGGCGGCGCGGACGTGCCGAGGATGCGAATGGAGGCGATGATCATCGGGTCGATGGCGAGCGTGACCGGTCGGCCGATCACGCCGTCCAGCTGTCGGGTCAGTACGCCCGTCGGGCCGGTGAAGCTCTCCAGCGCCTTGGCGGTGATCAGGCCCGTCGACTGTTCCGGAACGGTGATCGGCATGACCACCGAAAGGTTGACCGGGGTGACCTCTTCATCGGAATACCAGACGAACGTGCCGCGGCCCTGCGCCCGCGTTGTTCCCTCCGTGGAGAGGGTGACGGCGATTCCGCGGGCACCCCACGCATTGCCAGTGGTGAGACCCACGGAGTCTGCGGGCACGGTCAGGGTCAGGACCTCGGTGCTGTCGGGCTGGATCGAGACCTTCATGGCCTCGCTCATCAGCAGGTCACCCGGCCTCGTCGATTTCTCGGGATGGAGCCACTTCTCCAGGGCGCCGCGGGTGATGAGGGCGCGTTCGGCCAGATAGACGTCGAGGGTGCCCGGAGCGATCGGATCGACGGTCGGATTCGTGATCGTCACGGTCACGGCCAGGTCCTGGCCCATTTTCAGCGGTGCCAGCGTCGTCGGCGTCACGGAGATCGCCACCGAATCGGCCGAGGTGGCGGCCGGCGATGCAGGGGATCCGGCAGCGTGCGCTCCAGTCGTGAGGCCGGCCAGCACGGGAAAGGCGGGCAGGAGAGCGGCCGAAGCCACCGGGAGCACGCCGGCGAGCAGCCCGATCAGGACGACTCCGGCAGAGGCTCGCACTCGCCGCCGGAGGCCGCGGACGGCGTCGGGGTGAGCGGGCCGGCGCGCAGGAACTGAGTCGGCCACCATAAGGGGATTCTACGGCGTGCCAGGTGGGATAACACTGCGCGGGCACGTCCGGACCGCCGCCGGCAACTAACATGGGGGGCATGCAGAGCGTCGCGACAGCCCTCACGCGGCTGGGCGACCTGGCTGCCAGCCCCACCGTTTCCCGACTGGCGAACGCGTTTTCCGCGGCCGGCCATGAACTCGCCCTCGTCGGCGGCCCGGTGCGCGACGCGTTCCTCGACCGGCCGATCCACGACCTCGATTTCACGACGGATGCCACCCCGGACGAGATCCTCAAGGTGGTCAAGCCCATCTCCGACGCCCACTGGGACATCGGCCGCGCGTTCGGCACGATCGGCGCCCTGGTCGCCGGTGAGACCGTGGAGATCACCACCTACCGGGCCGACAGCTACGACGGCCAGACCCGCAAACCGGAGGTCGTCTTCGGCCTCAGCCTCGAGGACGACCTGCTGCGCCGCGACTTCACGGTCAACGCCCTCGCCCTCCGATTGCCGGAACTGGCCCTGGTCGACCCGGCGAACGGCATCGCTGATCTTCTGGCCGGAATTCTGCGCACCCCGATTTCGCCGGAGCGGTCCTTCGGCGACGATCCGCTGCGGATGATGCGGGCCGCCCGGTTCACCGCGCAGCTGGGATTCAGCCTCGACGCGGACACCAGGGTCGCGATGGAAGCGATGGCGGACCGCATCCTGAACATCTCGGCCGAGCGCGTGTGTGACGAGCTGTCGAAGCTGCTGAAGTCGGACAGCCCGCGGGTCGGAATCGAACTCCTGGTGGACACCGGCCTGTTCGGCCGGGTGCTGCCGGAGATTCCGGCACTGCGGCTCGAGATCGACGAGCACCATCACCACAAGGATGTCTACCAGCACACCCTCACCGTGCTGGACCAGGCCATCGGCTACGAGAAGTCCCGCGCCAGTTTCAACGGGCCGGACCTGATCGTGCGGCTCGCGGCGCTCATGCACGACACCGGCAAACCGGCCACGCGCAAGCTCGAGCCGGGCGGCGTGGTCAGTTTCTACCACCACGACCTGGTCGGGGCGAAGCTGGCGAAGAAGCGCCTGCGCGCCCTGCGGTTCGACAACGACACCATTTCGGCGGTGGCCCGCCTGATCGAACTCCACCTGCGATTCTTCGGCTACACCGAGGGCGCCTGGACCGATTCCGCCGTGCGCCGCTACGTGAGGGATGCCGGCGACCAGCTGGAACGACTGCACATCCTGACCCGGGCGGACGTGACCACCCGCAACCGTCGCAAGGCCGACCGGCTCGGCTTCGCTTACGACGACCTGGAACAGCGCATCAAGGAACTCGCCGAGCAGGAAGAGATGGCGGCCGTGCGCCCCGATCTCGACGGACAGCAGATCATGGCGATCCTCGGCGTTTCGCCGGGCCGTGAGGTGGGCGAGGCCTACCGCTTCCTGCTGGAGCAGCGGCTGGACGACGGACCCCTCGGCGAGGAAGAGGCCACCCGCCGCCTGACCGCCTGGTGGGCCGCTCGGGCCCGGTAGGCCTGGCCAGACTGGCCAGACTGGCCGGACTTGCCGGACTTGCCGGACTTGCCGGACTTGCCGGACTTGCCGGACTTGCCGGATTGCCGGATTTGCCGGGCTTGCCGGGCGCGACCGGCCCCGGGTCGACGCGGCCCGAGTCGACCCGGCTCCGCTCGCGTCGAGGTCGCCACTTCCGGTCGACGTCGGCAGGTGTGCCGGGCGAACTCGACCGCAACTGGCGAGCTCGGCGCATCCGTCTTCCCCTCCACAGGATGTGCCGACCTGGGTTCGTTCACCGTCCGCCGCATTGCCGGCCGGGCGCCGCGCGGCTCGGCCAGCATCGGGGGCGTGGATAATCGCGATTTTCCCTATCGAACTGACCTCCGGCGCACCAGCGACCAGGAGCTGATCGGTCACGACGGCCGAGCCCTGCGGCGGGGGGTCACGGCGGGTGAGCAGGAGAGGCTCCTCCGGGGCATCTATGTGTCGTCTCCGGTGTGGGCCGCCGCGGACGACGACGCCCGGTATCTGCTTCGCATTCAGGCGGTCGTCCTGACACGCCGTTCCCGGCCGGTTCTCTCGCACCTGTCGGCCGCCCGGATCTGGGGCCTTCCCGTGCTGGGCCGGTGGCCCGCCGAGGTTCACCTGATGTGCGGCGGCGATGCTCATCGCCATGCGCGCAATGGTGTCGTCTGGCACTACGACCGCATCGACGATGACGAGGTCGTCGAGATCAACGGCTTCCTCGTGACGAGCCGATTACGCACGATGGTCGATCTTGCGCGAACCGAACGATTCGCAGCCGCCGTCGTCGCCCTGGACGCCGGCCTCCGGACGCCGTTCGTGCTGCCGAGTGGCTCTCGCGAGCAGGACATCACCCACGCTGAATTCCAGGAGGCGGTCACCCGGCTGGGTGCGGTGCGCGGCTGCCGCGGCGCACGCCTGGCTGCCGCGTTCGCGGACGGGCAATCCGGTTCCGCCGGAGAATCGGTGAGCCGCGCGAACATCTACCTGGCCGGGCTGCCCGCGCCGGAGCTGCAGGTGGCTTACCTTCGGCCGGCCGGAGGGGAAGACAAAGTGGATTTCAGGTGGCACGCCCGACACAATGTTCGCCGAGTGACTCTCCTGGGCGAGTTCGACGGGAAGGTCAAGTACACACGCGACCAGTACATGGCCGGCCGCACAATCCAAGAGGTCGTGTGGGACGAGAAGGTGCGAGAGGACCGCCTGCGCGCGCCGGCTGGAGGGCCGGATCGAGGAATGGTGCGCTGGCTGTGGGATGTCGCGGTGAGTCCTGTTCGGCTCCGCGCGGTTCTGATCGGTGCCGGGCTGAGGCCGGAACGATGAGCCGCCGCACCGAGTTCGGCACTTCCGGTCGAGTTCGACCGGCGCACGTGGCGACCTCGTCCGGAAACGTCGAACTCGGCGACTCTCCCGGAACGATGAGCGTCGGCGCGGAGGGCGCCGCGCCGGAGCGTTGGCGGATCGCCGCGGCATCCGGTAGTCTTGGCAGGTTGTCTACGCGCCGGATTCCCGGCCTCCGTTTTCGACACATGCACAACCCTCCTGTTGCAGAGATTCTGCAGCCGTTTAGTCCGAAGGAGGTGGGTTAGTCATGCATCAGTACGAGTTGATGGTTATCCTCGATCCCGAGATCGATGAGCGCACCGTAGCTCCCAGCCTTGACAAGTTCCTCAACGTTGTTCGCAACGATGGTGGAACCATTGACAAGGTTGACGTTTGGGGTCGCCGCCGTCTCGCCTACGAGATCAACAAGAAGTCAGAAGGCATCTACGCCGTCGTCGACTTCACCGCGAACGCTTCTGCCACGGCCGAGCTCGACCGCCAGCTGAAGCTGTCGGAAGCCGTCATGCGCACAAAGGTTCTTCGCGCAGAAGAAGGCATCGCCCAGGTTGCCGTCGCAAGCAAGCTTGCCGCCGAGAAGGCCGCCCGCAAGGCAGCCAACCCGAAGGTCATTGCTGCGAAGGCTGAAGCCGCCGCTGCCGCTCCGACCGCCAAGGTCGCCGCGTCCGCAAAGCCCGCCTCGGCGGTTGCTGCTGCAGCGGTCAAGGCTGCTCCGGCCAAGGTCGAAGCTCCGGTCGCCGACGCTCCTGCTGCGGCAGAGGCTGAGGCTCCCGTTGCTGCCGACAAGGCAAGCGACAAGTAGCCCATGGCCGGCGAGACCGTAATTACCGTGGTGGGCAACCTCACCAGCGATCCGGAACTGCGTTACACGCAGAACGGGCTGGCGGTTGCCAACTTCACCATCGCTTCCACTCCGCGCAATTTCGATCGCGCTACGAGTGAGTGGAAAGATGGCGAGTCGCTCTTCCTGCGCGCGAGCGTTTGGCGTGAATTCGCCGAGCACGTGGCTGGTTCGCTGACCAAGGGTACCCGTGTCATCGCTACCGGGCGTCTCAAGCAGCGTTCGTATGAGACGAAGGAAGGCGAGAAGCGAACGAGCATGGAGCTCGAGATCGATGAAATCGGTCCTTCGCTGAAATACGCCACCGCTCAGCTCACTCGAGCGCAGTCATCGTCCTCCCCCCGTGGCGGCGGCGCACCTGCCGTCTCCGGGAACGACGAGCCCTGGGCCGCCAGCGCCCCCGCCGCGAACACCGGCGGAGATGTCTGGAGCACCCCGGGCAACTTCAGCGACGAGACACCCTTCTAAGCCGAGCCTCCGGGCAGTCGGCTGAAAAACACTTCATAAGAAAGTAAGGAAATCATGGCTGGAAAGTCGAGCGGCGACCGCCGCAAGCCGCTCCGCGGAGCTAAGGGTGGCAAGAACGCCGCTCCCGCGAAGTCCATCCGGGTTGGTGTCATCGATTACAAGGATGTCCCCACCCTTCGCAAGTTCATCTCCGAGCGTGGAAAGATCCGCGCCCGTCGCATCACCGGTGTTTCCGTTCAGGAACAGCGCCTCATCGCCCGCGCCGTCAAGAACGCTCGCGAAATGGCGTTGCTCCCCTACGCCGGTTCAGGCAGGTAGGACCTCATGTCAAAAATCATTCTGACGCACGAGGTCTCCGGCCTCGGTGCACCCGGTGACATCGTCGAGGTCAAGAACGGGTACGCCCGCAACTACCTCTACCCCCAGGGCTTCGCTGTCTCCTGGACCCGCGGTGGCGAGAAGCAGATCGAACAGATCAAAGCTGCTCGCGTCGCCCGCGAGCACGCCACCTTCGAAGAGGCACAGGCACTCAAGGCTGCACTCGAGAACACCAAGGTCAAGCTGGTCGTCAAGGCCGGCGAAGGCGGACGCCTGTTCGGCTCCGTCAAGACCACGGATGTTGCCGAAGCAGTGGCGGCAGCCGGTCTCGGCGCCATCGACAAGCGCAAGATCGAGCTCAGCCCGATCAAGATGACCGGTGAGCACCAGGCAACGGTTCGTCTTCGCGACGAACTGAGCGCCACCATCACACTGCTGGTGGTAGCCGCCAAATAGCATCACCCTCGAGGTGTAGCGGCGGGCTCCGAATGGAGCTCCGCCGCTACACCTTTTTAAGCTGTCCCGCTCACCCTGTTCAGGGGTGATTTCAGATCTTGAAAATGAGCCTTTGTACACAGGTTTGCTCACAGCACATGAAGCTTCAACACATTGTTTAGATTAGTTTTCCCACAGAGCTGTGAATAGTATAAAAGCCTGATCAAAATGCATTTTTTACGGGAAATTCTTAAGTTTTCCACAGGACAGTGCACAGGTTGTGCACAAGACACGCGGCGTTTCGCCCAGATTCTCCACAGGGTTATCCACAGCCCGTTTTGGAGCGGCCGAACCGGGTACGTAGGGTGGGCAGGCGGCCACAATCGAGGTGTGCGAGGGGTGCCGGCAGTCGGTGTCAGTGGGCCCTGATAGACCAGCACCACGAGCAGAAGGAGGCACGAGTGTCGATCGCTCACCTGGGTCTGGCAGATAAGCGCGGGAGTGACCAGCGCGGCGGAATGGAAGCCCGGCACACCGAGCGCACGCTCCCCCACGACCTCCTCGCCGAGCAGAGCGCGCTCGGCGGCATGATGCTGAGCAAGGACGCCGTCGCCGACGTCGTCGAAACCGTCCGGGCCGCCGACTTCTACATCCCCAAGCACGAGATCATCTTCGACGCGATCCTCTCCCTCTACGCGCAGGGCGAGCCCACCGATGTCATCGCCGTCACCGACGAACTCACCAAACTGGGCGAGCTGTCCCGGGCCGGCGGCGCGGACTACCTGCACACGCTGACCAGCCTGGTTCCGACCGCGGCCAACGCCGGTTTCTACTCCTCGATCGTCGCCGAACGCGCCCTGCTGCGCCGCCTGGTCGAGGCCGGCACCCGCATCGCACAGATGGGCTATTCCGGCGAGGGCGAGGTGCTCGACCTGGTGAACAACGCCCAGGCCGAGATCTACTCCGTCACCGGAGGCACCGAGACCGAAGATTACGTGCCCCTCACCGACGCGGTCACGGCCGCGATCGAGGAGATCGAGGCCGCCAAGCTCAAAGACGGCCAGATGACCGGTGTGCCGACCGGCTTCGCCGACATGGACGAGCTCACCAACGGATTCCACCCCGGCCAGCTGATCATCGTCGCCGCGCGACCGGCGCTGGGTAAGTCCACGTTGGCCCTCGACTTCGCCCGGGCGGCTTCAATCAAGCACGACATGCCCAGCATCTTCTTCTCCCTCGAAATGGGACGCAGTGAGATCGCCATGCGCCTGCTCGCGGCCGAGGCATCCGTGCCCCTGCAGAGCATGCGCAAGGGTGCCGTCGACGCCCGCGACTGGACCACCATCGCCGCCACGCGCGGCCGCATCAACGACGCCCCGCTCTACATCGACGACAGCCCCAACATGACGCTGGTGGAGATCCGGGCCAAGTGCCGCCGGCTCAAGCAGCGGGTCGGCCTCAAGATGGTCATCATCGACTACCTGCAGCTGATGACGTCGGGCAAAAAGGTCGAGTCGCGCCAGCAGGAGGTCAGCGAGTTCTCCCGGGCGCTCAAGCTGATGGCCAAGGAACTCCAGGTTCCCGTCATCGCGCTTTCCCAGCTCAACCGTGGTCCCGAGCAGCGTGCCGACAAGATGCCGGCCATCTCCGACCTCCGCGAGTCGGGCTCCCTCGAACAGGACGCCGACATGGTCATCCTGCTGCACCGTGAGAGCGCGTACGAGAAAGACAACCCGCGCGCCGGCGAGGCCGACCTGATCGTGGCGAAGCACCGAAACGGCCCCACCCGCACGGTGACCGTCGCGTTCCACGGCCACTACTCCCGCTTCGCCGACATGGTTCCGGGCGCGTAGCAGGCCCATTCGGCCACGGGCCGGATCGATTCTGCCGCCGGTCATATTCTCCGGCCGGCAAGTGATCACCGCTACGCTACGAACGGAAGATGCAAGTGCCGCCCCAGTTCGGATCGATCCGTTCTCGCTCTCGCGTCCGCCGCTAAGGAGACATGCGCGTGAAGGTTGGCATCAGGCGAGAACGTCTGCAGGGTGAGCGCCGCGTCGCGGCCACCCCCGAGACGGTGACCCAGCTCACGGCCCTCGGACTCGAGGTTCTGGTCGAGTCCGGTGCGGGCTCCGAATCCGGGCATCCCGATGGCTCGTACACGGATGCCGGCGCCACCGTCGTTCCCGAACTGGGCCTCGGCGAGCTCGACGTGTTCTGCCACGTGCGCCCCCTCAGCCCCGACCTCGTCGGCGGCCTCCGTTCCGGCACGATCACGATCGGCCTGGCCTCCCCCGCCTCCGAGCTTCCCACCGTCGCCGCACTGGCCACCGCGGGCGTCACCTCGTTCGCCCTCGAGCTGGTGCCGCGCATCTCCCGCGCCCAGTCGATGGACGCCCTGACCTCCCAGGCCCTCGTCTCCGGCTACCGCGTGGTGCTCGAGGCGGCCATCCGCTTCCCCCGATTCTTCCCGCTCTACATGACCGCCGCCGGCACGATCCCGCCGGCGCGCGTGCTCGTGCTGGGCGCGGGCGTCGCCGGCCTGCAGGCCATCGCCACGGCCAAGCGCCTTGGCGCCCGGGTCTCCGCGTACGACGTGCGCCCGGCCTCGGCGGACGAGGTGACCTCGATGGGCGGAACCTTCATCACCCTCGACCTGGACGCCGTGGAAGGCACCGGCGGGTACGCCCGCGAACTCAGCGAGGATCGGTCGGTGCGACAGCGGGAACTGCTGGCGCCCCACGTGGCCGCCGCCGACGTGCTGATCACCACGGCCGCCATCCCGGGCCGCCCGGCCCCGCTGCTCGTGACGCAGGACATGGTCACGGCCATGCGGATGGGCTCGGTCGTGATCGACCTTGCCGCCGAGACCGGCGGCAACGTCGAGGGCGTCGTCGCGGGGCGGGACACCCAGGTGCCCACCCGCACCGGGGACGGCACCGTCACCCTGGTCGGAATGAAGGACGCACCCTCGACGATGCCCGCCGACGCGTCCCGGCTCTTCGCCAAGAACGTGGCCAACCTGCTCGCCCTGATGACCGAAAGCGGCACGGTCTCCCCCGATTTCACGGACGAGGTCGTTGCCGGGGCCTGCCTGACGCACGGCGGCACGATCCGGCACGAGCCGACGGCCACGGCCCTGACAGGAGAACAACACTGATGGATCCGATCACTTTGCTGACAGTCGTCGTCTTGGCGGTCTTCGTCGGCTTCGAGGTCGTCTCGAAGGTGTCCAGCACCCTGCACACCCCCCTGATGAGTGGCGCCAACGCGATCCACGGCATCATCCTGATCGGCGCCATCACGGTCGCCGGCCAGACCCTCAACCTCTGGCTCCTGACGGTCGCTCTAATCGCCGTGGTTCTGGCCACCGCCAACCTGGTCGGCGGCTTCGTCGTCACCGACCGGATGCTCAAAATGTTCGCGCCGCGCAAACCGGCCGGCGCCGACACGAAGGATGCCACGAAATGAGCCTTCTCTCGCCGGAGTGGACCAGCATCCTCTACCTGATCGCCGCGGTCTGCTTCATCCTCGCCCTCAAGGGGCTCTCCTCGCCGAAGACCGCCCGCCGCGGCAACCTGATCGGTGCCGCCGGTGCGCTCCTCGCCGTGATCACCGTCTTCCTGTCGGCCCGGCTCGACAACATCCCGGCCATCCTGATCGCCATCGCGGTCGGCTCGGCGATCGCCGCCCCGATCTCTCGGCGCGTGGAGATGACGCAGATGCCCCAGCTGGTCGCCCTGTTTAACGGGGTCGGCGGCGGCGCCGCGGCGCTCGTCGCGGTGCTCGAACTCGGCAACAGCGAGGGCCCCTGGGTCAAGGTCGCCGTGGTGTTCACCATGCTCGTCGGCGCGGTCTCCTTCTCCGGCTCGGCCGTCACGGTCGGCAAACTGCAGGGCCTGATCAGCTCGCGGCCGCTCATCTTCCCCGGCCTCGCCGTCGTGATGGGTGCCATCGTTCTGGCGGCTCTCGTGGCCGGCGGCTTCGTCGTCGCGACGGGCGCGACCGGATGGGCCATCGCACTCCTTCTCCTGGGACTCCTGGTCGGCGCGCTCCTGGTGCTGCCGGTCGGCGGTGCGGACGTGCCGATCGTGATCTCCCTACTGAACGCCTTCACCGGGCTGGCAGTCGCGGCTTCCGGCATCGTGCTGGGCAACCTGCTGCTCGTCGTGGCCGGCACCCTCGTCGGCGCCAGCGGAACGATCCTGACCCGCGCCATGGCCTCCGCCATGGGCCGCGGCGTGAGCGGCATCCTGTTCGGTGCCTTCAAGGGCGGCTCGACCGCCGGATCGACCGCGCAGAGCGACCGGCCGGTGCGCAGCTCGAACCCCGAAGACGTCGCGGTGCTGCTCAACTACGCCCAGCGCGTGGTCATCGTGCCCGGCTACGGCCTGGCCGTCGCGCAGGGCCAGCACACCATCGCCGAGCTCGCCACCACCCTCGAGGCGCGCGGCGTCGAGGTGGTCTTCGCCATCCACCCGGTGGCCGGCCGGATGCCCGGGCACATGAACGTGCTGCTGGCCGAGGCGAACGTGCCCTACGAGTCGCTCAAGGAGATGGCCGAGGTCAACCCGGAGTTCAAGAACACGGATGTCGCCCTCGTCGTCGGCGCCAACGACGTGGTCAACCCCGCGGCGAAGACCTCGCCCGGCTCACCCATCTACGGCATGCCGATCCTGGATGTCGGCGAGGCCCGGCAGGTCGTGTTCCTCAAGCGGTCCATGCGCCCCGGCTTCGCGGGGATCGAGAACGAACTGCTGTTCGACCCGAAGACCACGCTGCTGTTCGGCGACGCGAAGGACTCCCTGACGAAGATGCTGAGCGCGGTCAACGCGCTCTGATCAAACGTGCTCGGGTCGGCGCTGTAGTGTTCAGACAGGAGCCGAACCCGAGCGGGTCCGCCGAGGGAGAGCCATGACGACCAGATGGGCGAGATTCGTCCGTGGCTGGCTCACGGCATCCGTCGCCGTTCTCGTCGCCGCCCTGTCCCACGTCGCGGCGGGCGGGAACGCGCCCGGCCTGCTCAGTGCCGCCCTCGCCCTCGCCTTCGCCGGCATGGCGTCGGTGTTCCTGGCCGGCAAGAGCCTGTCCCTGCTGCGCCTCACACTGTCCGTCGGCGTCAGCCAGCTGCTGCTGCACGTGCTGTTCGGACTCGGCGGCACCTCCGGCATGACCATGACGAGCTCCCACCACCACGGCGCCGTGACCGTGGCCGCCGACGCCGCGGCCCGGCCTCTGATGGCCGCCGAGGGCATCCTGCCCGACAGCGCCTGGATGTGGGTGGGGCACGGCCTGGCCGCCCTCGTCACGATCGTGGCGCTCTACCGCGGCGAGAAGACCTTCTGGGCGCTCCTCGCCGAAGCCACGAACCACCTGACCCGGGTCCTGATCCGGACCCTCGCGCCGGTCGCGATCCAGACGGATGCCGCGACCGTGCGACCCGGCTTCGGCGGAGTCTTCGTGCCGGCCGACCTCGGCGTGCTGCTCGGGAGCGTGCTGCGGCGCGGCCCGCCGGCCCGCGCCCTGAATCCCTGACCCGCCGCTCGGCCTGACTCGAACGACCCCGTTCGCGACCCGGTGTGGTCCCGGCGTTCACGCGCGCCTTCACGCACCCACCTCGACGACCGGAGTAATTCGATGACGCACGCCCCCCGACGACGCCCGGCAACGGCGGTATTTCTCACCCTGATCGTGATCGCCCTCTCCGTTTTCAGCCCGGCGGCGCCGGCGGCGACCGCTCACGACCAGGTCCAGTCGACCGTCCCGGCCGACGGGGAACGCCTCGACGTCGCGCCATCGACGGTCACCATCCGCTTCACCGACGAGATCCTCGAGATCGGTGCGATCGTGCTGGTCGTCGACAGCGAGGACCGCAACTGGGCCGAGGGCGAGATGCGCCTCGACGGGCCGGAGGCCACGCAGGCACTCGCGGCGGGGATGAAGGACGGCGCCTACCAGGTGCGCTGGCGGGTCGTGTCGGCGGACGGGCATCCGGTGTCGGGGGCGTTCGCCTTCTCGATCGGAACGGCGGCGCCGTCCGAGCCGGGCGCGGGCGCGACCGCGGCCCCGAACCCGTCGACCGGCCCCGGCGCTGCGTCCGACGCCGACGCCGACCAGTCGGATGCTGCGGGCCTCCCGCTCATCGCGGTCGGACTCATCGGGGCCGGCGGCGGCCTCGCCGCCTTCGCCCTGTTCGCCGCCTGGCGCGCCAAACGCCGCAAAAACACCTGAAACACCTGAAACACCTGAAACACCTGAAACACCTGCAACACATCACCCTTCCCATCGGCTTGTTTCCACACCAGGAGAACCACTCATGAAGATCACCTCCACCCCCACCCGTCTCGTCGTTGCCGCCGCCGCGTTGCTGCTCACCCTCTCGGGCTGCGCCGGCACGGCCGAGACGCCGGCGCCGGCAGCCGACACGACGCCGGAGGGAAGCTCCCTGAGCATGACGGATGCCTGGGTCAAGGCCGCAGACAGCGGCATGTCCGGCGCCTTCGGGCTGCTCGAGAACTCCGGGGCGGAGGACGTCACCGTCACCTCCGCCGGGTCACCGGCGGCACCCATGCTCGAACTGCACGAGACCGTCGCCAACGACGCCGGCGACATGATCATGCAGAAGAAGGAGGACGGCTTCGTCATTCCCGCCGGCGGTTCGATCGAGCTCGCGCCCGGCGGCAACCACATCATGTTCATGGGGCTCGCCGCCCCCCTCGCGGCCGGCGACGACGTCACCGTCACGCTCAACCTGTCCGACGGCTCGAGCTTCGTCTTCACGGCCCCGGTCAAGGACTACACGGGCGCGAACGAGACCTATGAGGGTGGCAACGCCAAGTGAGTGACGGACGGCAGGAACAGCCCGACCCGGCGCGTCGGCGCCTGAGCCGGCGGCACCTCCTCCTGGGTGGTGCCGCCGCCGGCATCGGCGCGACCGGTGCCGTCGCCCTCGACCTCGCCGTCAAGGCCGGCGCCGCCGCTCCGGCGCGCACGGCCGAGCCGATGGTCAGCGGGTCGGACACCGTGCCGTTCTTCGGCGCGCACCAGGCGGGCGTGGACACCGCCCCGCAGGCGCACGCCAGCTTCGTCGCCCTGGTCCTCCGAGACGGGGTCGATCGCGCGGGGCTGCGGCGGATGATGCGCATCCTCACCGACGATGCGGCCCGCCTGACCCAGGGGGACGCCGCCCTGGCCGACTCCGAACCCGAACTGGCCGTCGTTCCAGCCCGGCTCACGGTCACTTTCGGCTTCGGGGCCGCCTTGGTGGCCCGGGCCGCCGGGACCGCCCCCGGCTGGCTGAAACCACTGCCCGCGTTCACGGTCGACCGGCTCGAGCCGGCCTGGACCGGCGGCGACCTGCTGCTGCAGATCGCCGCCGACGATCCGATGACGATCGCCCACGCCACCCGGATGCTGCTCAAGGACGTGCGCTCCTTCGCGAGCGTGCACTGGGTGCAGCCGGGATTCCGCCGCTCAGCCGGCTCGGAGAAGCCCGGCACGACCATGCGCAATCTGTTCGGCCAGGTCGACGGCACGGCGAACCCCGTGGTCGGCACGGACGACTTCAGCGCCCTGGTCTGGGGCCCGGCCGACAACCCCGCCTGGCTCACGGGCGGCACCGGCTTCGTGCTGCGCCGGATCAGCATGGACCTCGACAAGTGGGACAAGCTCGACCGGTCCGGACGTGAGTCCGCGGTCGGGCGCACGCTCGCCACCGGAGCGCCGCTGACGGGAACCAGGGAGAAGGACGTGCCCGATTTCGCGGCGACCACCGCGCTCGGGTTCCCGGTGATCCCCGAATACTCCCACCTGCGTCGGGCCCGGTCGGAGGACAGGAGCCAGCGCATCCATCGCCGAGGGTACAACTACGACGACACCCCCACCGGAACCGCCGTCTCCAATTCCGGGCTCCTCTTCGTGTCCTTCCAGGCGGACGTTGACGCGCAATTCGTGCCGATCCAGCAGCGCTTGGACACCCTCGACCTGCTGAACCAGTGGATCACCCCGATCGGCTCGGCCGTGTTCGCCATTCCGCCCGGCTGCGCGGCCGACGGCTTCATCGGCGACACCCTGCTGTGAGTGCTCATCGGGCCCGGCCGGCGCCCCGGGCGGAGGGCGCCGGGCCCATCGGGGCACATCGGGCCGGCCGCGTAGACTAGGCCAGTCTTCAACCCGCAATGAAAGAGGTCGCCGCGTGGCCAACGCCCAGGCATCACACTCCGTCGGTACCCGCTACTGGAGCGTGCCGATCGTGCGCGCCGCACTCGCCTTCGTGCCGGCAGCCGCCATCACCTTCAACGCGAACCACTCGGCGCAGTTCGGCCTGGTCGTGTTCGGCGCCTTCGCGCTGGTCAGCGGCGTGGCCGTCGGCCTGCTGAGCCGCCGCACTCTCACGGATGCCCGCGAGCGATCGCTGTTCCTCCTGCAGGGCGTGGTGGGCATGGCGGCCGGCGCGCTCGCGCTGGCCTTCAACGCCGGCGGGCTCGGCTTCTTCCTCTACCTCGTCACGGTCTGGGCGGCGGTGACCGGTTTCCTCGAGCTGTACAGCGGCATCCGTGCCCGGCGGCGCGACCCAGGTGACCGCGACTGGCTCGTGGTCGGCGCGTTCACCGCCGTGCTCGCACTGGTCTTCCTGCTGCTCCCGCCCAACCCGGTCGTGTCGGTCGGTCTGCTCGGCGCGTACCTCGTGATGCTGGGCGTCTACCTCGTCATCGCGGGGCTCTCCCTCAAGTGGGCGTCCACGCCAGATCCCCGCACGCTCACGGCCTCACCCAACGATTCGGACACCCTGTGACCCAGAACACCCCGCGCAAGCCCGGCCGCTCCGCGCTGATGACGCCCAAGGAGACCTTCGGTTTCTCCGGCGTGATGGCCCTGTTCCTGGGGCTCGTGGTGCTGATGAGCACCCGCGACGTGCTGCTCGCGCTGTTCGGCACCGCCGTGACGTTCGTCGTCGTGCTCGGAGTGATCCTGGTGCTGATGCGCGCCATGAAACCGAACAGCGCCGAGCAGACCGACACCGACGGCGAGACCCACGGCTTTAACCTCAACCCCTGACCTGCGGCGCCGCGCGGGAGCTGCGCCGCTCCGCGGGTGGCACGCCACCCGCGGAGCGGCGACCCGCTACGGCAGGTAGTCGAGCAGTGGGTCCGCGAGGCCCACGTAGCCTGCGGGCGTGAGCTCGAGCAGGCGCGCCTTGGCGGCGTCGCCGATCTCCAGGCCGGTCACGAACGCGACCAGGTCGTCCCGGTTGATGCGCTTGCCGCGGGTGAGTTCCTTGAGCAGGGCGTACGGATCCTCGATCGACGAGCGGCCCGCCGACACCTCGGCCCGGATGACGGTCTGGATCGCCTCGCCGAGGATCTCCCAGTTCGCGTCGAGGTCCCGGGCCAGGGCGTCCCGGTCGATGTCGATCTCGCCCAGACCCCGCACGATGTTGTCGAGGGCGAGCAGAGAGTGCCCGAAACCGACGCCGATGTTGCGCTGCGTGGTCGAGTCGGTCAGGTCGCGCTGCAGGCGCGAGGTCACCAGCGTTGCCGCGAGCGAGTCGAGGATCGCGCTGGAGAGCTCGAGGTTCGCTTCGGCGTTCTCGAAGCGGATGGGGTTGATCTTGTGCGGCATGGTCGATGAGCCCGTGGCTCCGGCCTGCGGGATCTGACGGAAGTAGCCCAGGGAGATGTAGGTCCAGACATCCGTGGCCAGGTTGTGCAGCACCCGGTTGACGTGGGACATGCGCGAGTAGAGCTCGGCCTGCCAGTCGTGGGACTCGATCTGGGTGGTCAGCGGGTTCCAGGTCAGGCCGAGACCCTCGACGAACTCGCGAGAGACGGCCGGCCAGTCGACGGCGGGATCGGCCGCGACGTGGGCGGCGAAAGTGCCGGTGGCACCGCTGAACTTGCCCAGGTACTCGCTGTTCTCGACCTGCTTCGCCAGGCGCTCGAGACGGTAGACGAACACCGCCAGCTCCTTGCCGACCGTGGTGGGCGTGGCCGGCTGGCCGTGGGTGTGGGCGAGCATCGAGTCGGCCCGGTAGTCGAGGGCGCGCAGGCGCAGGGCCCCGATCACGGCGCGGAACTTGGGCAGCCAGACCTCACGCACGGCGTCACTCACGGTCAGTGCGTAGGAGAGGTTGTTGATGTCCTCGCTGGTGGCGGCGAAGTGGGTGAGCTCGCTGATGTGGTCGAGTCCGAGCGTGGTCAGGCGGCGACGCACGAGGTATTCGACGGCTTTCACATCGTGCCGGGTGGTGGCTTCCAGCGTGGCGAGTTCATCGATCTCGGCCTGGCCGAAGTCGGTGACCAGGGCGCGCAGGGACAACTTCTGCTCGGGCGTCAGCGGCACGGAACCGAACAGGCTGCGGTCGGTGAGCGTGATCAGCCACTCGACTTCGACCTGCACGCGAGCCCGGTTGAGGCCGGCCTCTGACAGGTACTCCCCCAGTTCGGTGACGGCGGCGCGGTAGCGGCCATCGAGTGGGCTGAGGACCTGGGGCGGTAACGGACTCATCGGACTCCCTGTCGGATTGCGGGTGCAAGTTGCGCGAAGAGCGCTTCATTTGCGCTCTCAATCATGCCAAGAACCGTGTCAAAAAATGCATCGTCGGAATAGTACGGGTCCGGCACGTCCCGCAGGCCGGCCTGGGCCGGGTCGAAACTGAGCAGCAGGCGCACCTTGCTGCGGTCCCGGTCGGTGGCGGCCCAGTTGCGGAGGATCCGTTCCTGCCCCCGGTCGAGCACCACGACCAGGTCGAGGTCGTCGAACCAGGCCGGGTCGAACTGGCGTGCCCGGTGATGGCTCCCGTCGTAGCCTCGCTTGGCCAGGGCGGTGATCGTGCGGATGTCCGCCTGCTCGCCCACGTGCCAGTCACCGGTGCCGGCGGAACTGGTGGTGATCAGCCGGCCCAGGCCGGAACGCGTGACCAGGTCACGCAGCATGACCTCGGCCATCGGCGAACGGCAGATGTTCCCGGTGCAGACGAAGACGATCCGGAACGGCGTCGATTCGTCCGGTGTGATCGACGCGAAAGCCATACCTCCATTGTGTTGCACCCGCCACCCCTCCACAGCCGTCCGCCGGTCGTACATTCCGTGAACTTGCGGGTGGACCCCGCCCGGCCACCGGGAGGTGGCACGCTCGCTGGCAGCATCGTCGCGACGGGGGTGCAGGGAGGAGGGCCGTGTTCGGTTCAGACGGCACGTTCATCAGCGACTCCGGCCTGCCGGCTCGCCTGGCCGAGCTCCGGGAACGACGGATGCTGCTCCGCGCCCTGCGGGACGACGTCGAGATCGCCGCCCGCTCCCTGGCGCCGACCGACCTGACCGGGTCCTGGCGGTCCGCGGCGCAGCGCGGCTACGCCGAGCGGCGCAGCGAACTCGCCGGGGAACTCCACCGGGCCGCCCGCCACCTGGAGGACGCCCTCGCCGCGGTGGCGGCGGAGATCGAGGAGGTCCAGGTCGTCCTGGCCGCGGCGTCGACCCGGACCCCGGGGGCTCCGTGACGGGGCTTCCGGCGACCCCGGCGACCCCGGCGGCGGACGAGGATCCCGCGGCCACCCTGATCGTGTCCGGCGGGGGCACCACCCTCGTGGCCACGGATGTGCTGCTGGCAGAGGCGTCGTGGCTGCGTGCGCTGCAGGCCGACGCCGAGGGGTGGCAGGCGCGGCTGGCGGGCATCCGTGCCCTGGACTCCGCGCCGGCGCCGTCCCCGGCCTGGACGGGCGGCGAAGCGGCCGGCTGCGTCTTCGGGGTCGGCCGGGCCATCGACCGGGTGGCGGAGCACAGCCGCCACCTCGCCGACTCGCTCATCGCCGCCGCGGAGGGGTACGGCGAGGCGGAACGGCGGAGCGAGCGCGTCGCCCGTGCGGGCGGCGTCTGGCTGGGATTCACGCTCGGCCGGCTGGCGCCGTTCCTGGCGCTGGCCGCCCTGCCGGCACTGACCAGCGGCGCTGCCGGATTCCTGCTCGGCAGCCTGCTCACCGGGGCGCGGCCCGGCGACGGCCCGGCGACGGCGGCTGGCTGGTTGCGGGCGAATCCGCGCGCGCTGACCGACCCCGTCGTGGTCGCGGCGGTGCGGGTGCTCGTGTCCTCGGTGGATGACGCGGCGGTCGGAGCCGCGGGTCTGCCCTATCCGGTCTCCGCCCTGCTCGGGGACGAGGGCCTCGGCCTGCTCGGTGTGGCCACGTCGGCGGCGGGGGTGCGGGCGCTGTCCCGCCCGCTCGGCCTGTTCCAGGAGACGCCGGTGTCGGTGGTGCCCGTGTCGGTGGTGCCCGTGCCGGTGGTGCCCGTGCCGGTGGTGCCCCTGGGCGGGCCGGGAGTGGCCGGGCAGCGGCCCGCGACCCGGGCGACGCCTCCGCCCGCCGGGTTCGCCGACCTGGCCGACCGCATCCCGTCGGTGTCCGAGGACGGCTCCCAGGTGCGCATCGAGCGGTACGGCAGCGCCGAGAGCCCGTCCTGGGTGGTCTACATCGGCGGCACGGTGGAATGGAGCCCGGTCGCCGCGGAACAGCCCTGGGACCTCACCTCCGACCTCTCCGCCGTCGCCGACCAGGACTCCGGCTCCTACCGGGCGGTGGTGCAGGCCATGCGGGAGGCCGGGGTGCGGCCGGCGGACCCGGTGATTCCGGTGGGCCACTCGCAGGGCGGCCTCGTCGCCGCGCAGGTGGCGGCGTCCGGGGAGTTCAACACGGTCGCGGTCGCCACGTTCGGGGCGCCCGACGGCCAGATCACGCTGCCTCCCGGCGTGGACGCCGTGACGGTCGAACACTCCGACGATCTGATCCCGGCGCTGGGCGGCACGCCGGGTGCCGAGGATGATCGCCTGCTCGTGCGGCGAGAGGTGTTCGCGGGGCGGGAGGTGCCGCCGGATCAGCCGCTGCCGGCCCACGCCCTCACCGCCTATCGGGCCACCGGGCGGCTGATGGACGAGTCCCCGGAGCCGCGCCTGCAGGAGTTTCGGGCAACCATGGCGACCGTGGTCGGCGCGGAACCGGGACAGGCCTCCCGGTGGCGGGGCATCCGGGTGGCCGGTGAGTGACCAATGGGCGACTCGCCGGCGCCCACACGGTCTTACCGGCTGGGTCTGGCGGGCCGGAACACCAGGTTCAGCAGCCAGCTGATGATGCCCAGTACCAGGGCGCCGAGCACGCCCCACCAGAAGTCCTCGATCACGAGGCCGAAACCGATCACGTCCGTGAACCAGGCGACCAGCATCAGCAGGAGGCCGTTCACGATCAGCGAGATCAGGCCCAGGGTGAGGACGTAGAGCGGGAAGGCGATGATGCGCACGAACGTGCCGACGACGCCGTTGACGAAACCGAACAGGAGCGCGATCAGCAGGTAGCTCATGACCACGGAGAAGGTGTCGTTCGCATAGGGCTGCAGGGAAACGCCGGCGACGAGCACCGTGGTGAGCCACAGGGCGACGGCATTGAGGGTCAGCTTGAGCAGGAATCGGGCCATGCCTCCATGATGGCACCGCGCCCGGCGATGCGCAGGGCCGGCCACCGGGCCGAACGTCGCCAGCATTATGCGGCCACGCGAATATGCTCCGGCGTAGAATCG
The DNA here is from genome assembly GCF_004403545.1 of Cryobacterium sp. TmT2-59. Classification (NCBI taxonomy): domain Bacteria; kingdom Bacillati; phylum Actinomycetota; class Actinomycetes; order Micrococcales; family Microbacteriaceae; genus Cryobacterium; species Cryobacterium sp. TmT2-59. The sequence continues at coordinate 44,050 of NZ_SOGM01000021.1, forward strand.
CCGAGTGAGCCCTTCAGACCAGCCCTCGGTCCGCCTGCGCCCCGAGATTGTCGCACTGCCGGCCTATCGGCAGGGACAAGCCGCCGCCACCACCGCGTTCAAACTCTCGAGCAACGAGAACCCCTTCGACCCGCTGCCCGGCGTCATCGCCGCGGTCAACTCCGAAACGGCGTACAACCGCTACCCGGATGCCTCCGCCCTGGCCCTGCGGGAACGCCTGGCCGCCCGCTTCGATCGCAGCGTCGACGAGGTGCATGTCGGGGCGGGATCGGTGGCCCTGCTGGCCCAGCTCATCCTCGCCGCCGCGGGTCCGGGCGACGAGGTGCTCTACTCCTGGCGGTCGTTCGAGGCCTACCCGAGCCTGGTCACCGTCGCCGGGGCCACGAGCATCCGGGTGCCGAACCGGGACGACCACGGTCACGATCTGCCCGAGATGGCCACCCGCATCACCGAGCGCACCCGCGTGGTCATCGTCTGCAGCCCGAACAACCCGACCGGCACCATCGTCACCGCCGACGAGTTCGAGGCCTTCATGGCGGTCGTCCCGAGGGATCTGCTCGTCATTCTGGACGAGGCATATATCGAGTTCGTCACCGATCCGGAGGCGGTCAACGGCGTGCCGCTCCTGAAGCGGTTCCCGAACCTGGTCGTGCTGCGCACCTTCTCCAAGGCCTACGGCCTGGCCGGCCTCCGCGTCGGCTACGCCCTCGGTCCCGTCGCCGTTCTGGACGGCGCCCGTGCCACCGCGATCCCGCTGTCGGTGACCGGTGTGGCCGGGGCCGCGGCGATCGCGTCACTTGACGCCACCGACCAGCTGCTGCGGCGGGTGCGCACCCTGACCGAACGCCGCGACGCGGCCTGGCGCGCGCTGACCGAACAGGGCTGGAACATCCCCGCACCGCAGGGCAACTTCATCTGGCTGCCCACCGGTGAGGAAACCACCGACATCGCCGACGTGCTTTCGGCGGTCGGCCTGATCGTGCGCCCCTTCCCGGAGGGCATCCGGATCTCGATCGGCGAGGAAGAATCTGTGGAAAAGCTCCTGGCTATCTGCTCAGACATTGTCGACGATCTACCAACGGGACACTCGGCCCGGCGGCTAGGTTAGTACGATGCCAGCGACTGAAGACGCCTCGCCCATGGTGCGACTCCTCTCCCCCGAGGGCGTCTTCGCGCCGAGCGAATCCGCCGCCGAATTCCTGCCCTACCTGGACCGGCTGACCGAGGCCGACTACCGGCGTTTCTACCGGGACATGGTGGTCGTCCGCCGATTCGACACCGAGGCCGCCAACCTGCAGCGCCAGGGCCAGCTGGCCCTCTGGGTGCCCAGCCACGGCCAGGAGGCCGCCCAGGTCGGTTCCGCCCATGCGACCAGGCCGCAGGACCACGTCTTCCCCTCCTACCGGGAGCACGTCGTCGGCATGATCCGAGGACTCGACCTGGTCGACATCCTGCGGATGCTGCGCGGCGTCACGCTCGGCGGCTGGACCCCCGAAGAACACGGTAACTTCCACCTGTACACCCTGGTGCTCGCCTCCCAGACCCTCCACGCCACGGGCTACGCGATGGGCATGCAGCTCGACGGCGCCACCGCGACCGGCAACCCCGAGACCGACCAGGCCGTCATCGTGTACTACGGCGACGGGGCGTCGTCGCAGGGCGACGCCAACGAGGCGCTCGTCTTCGCGGCGAGCTACCAGACCCCGCAGGTGTTCTTCCTGCAGAACAACCACTGGGCCATCTCGGTGCCGGTCACCCGCCAGTCGCGCACCCCCCTCTACCTGCGCGCCGGCGGGTTCGGCATGCCAGGCACCCAGATCGACGGCAATGACGTGCTCGCCAGCTACGCCGTGACCGCCAAGCACCTCGACGACGCGCGCGCCGGCAAGGGTCCGGCCCTGATCGAGGCACTCACCTACCGCGTCGGCGCCCACACCACGGCGGACGACCCCACGAAATACCGCGACCCGGAGGAGCTCGCCTACTGGGTGGCCCGGGACCCGATCGTGCGGTTCCGCAGCTACCTGCGGGGCCTCGGCGTCGAACAGGAGTTCCTCGACGCCGTCGACGAGGAGGCGGAAGACCACGCCGCGGATGTGCGCCGCCGGGCCCTGGACATCCGCTCACCCGAGACGAACGTCATCTTCGACAACGTCTACGCCGAACCTCACCCCCTGATCGACGAGGAGAAGGCCTGGCTCGCCCGGTACGAAGCATCCTTCGAAGGAGGCGCCGCGTGAGCGACACGATCGAAATGAGCCCGGCCGGCACCCCGGCCGGCACCCCGGCGAGCACCCCGGCGAGCACCCCGACCGTGGCCAACCTGCCGATGACCAAGGCGCTGAACGCCGGCCTCCGCCAGGCCATGCGGGACAACCCCAAGGTCCTGATGATGGGCGAGGACATCGGCCCGCTCGGCGGGGTCTTCCGCGTCACCGAGGGCCTTTTCGCCGAATTCGGCGACAAGCGCGTGCTCGACACCCCGCTGGCCGAGTCCGGCATCATCGGCACGGCGATCGGGCTGGCTCTGCGCGGCTACCGCCCCGTCTGCGAGATCCAGTTCGACGGATTCGTGTTCCCCGGCTTCGACCAGATCACCAGCCAGCTCTCGCGCATGCGCAACCGGCATGAGGGTGAAGTGATCATGCCCGTCGTGATCCGCATCCCCTACGGCGGCCACATCGGCTCGATCGAGCACCACCAGGAGAGCCCGGAGGCCTACTTCGCGCACACGCCGGGACTGCGCGTGGTGAGCCCGTCGAACCCCCACGACGCGTACTGGATGATGCAGGAAGCCATCCGGAGCGACGACCCGGTCATCTTCTTCGAGCCCAAGAGCCGCTACTGGCCCAAGGGCGAAGTCAATCTGGCCGAGAGCGGCACGCCGCTGCACGCCAGCCGCGTGGTGCGGAGCGGTACGGATGCCACTGTCGTCGGCCACGGCGCCATGGTGAGCGTGCTGCTGCAGGCTGCCGACCTCGCCGCGGAGGAGGGCACCAGCATCGAGGTCATCGACCTGCGGTCGATCTCGCCGATCGACTACGGCCCGATCCTCACCTCGGTCGAGAAGACCGGGCACCTGGTCGTCGCGCAGGAGGCCCACGGCTTCGTCAGTGTCGGCTCGGAGATCGCCGCCACCGTGATGGAGAAGGCGTTCTACCTGCTCGAAGCCCCCGTGTTGCGGGTCTCCGGGTTCGACACCCCGTTCCCGCCGGCCGCCGTGGAGACGCACTTCCTGCCCAGCCCGGACCGCGTGCTCGAAGCCGTCGACCGCGCCCTCGCCTACTGAGACCACCCGAGATGACCACGCAGTCCCCCCGGCAGTCACCTTTCCGGTCCAGAGTGACCGTTCCGCGGGGCACTCTGGACCGGAACGGCCACTCTCGCCTCACCAATCGCAAGGAGCTCGCTTCATGAGCGTGTCGAAATTCACCCTGCCCGATGTCGGCGAGGGTCTCACCGAGGCCGAAATCGTCGAGTGGAAGGTGGCGCCCGGCGACACCGTCGCGATCAACCAGGTGCTGGTCGAGATCGAGACCGCCAAATCGCTGGTCGAACTCCCGTCGCCCTATGTCGGCGTGGTCGGCGAGATCCTGGTGCAGCCCGGAACGACCGTCGACGTCGGAACCGTGATCATCACCATCGTCTCCGACGCCGGCACCGATGCCGAGGTGTCCGCTCCCCCGACGGGGGCGAATGAGAACGAGCTGGCCGGCGCGGCAGCGGATGCCGGTTCCACGATCTCCGACGAACCGGCCGAGAAGGCCGGCCCCGTGCTCGTCGGCCGCGGTGCCACCGCGACCATGCCCACCCGGCGGAAGCGCCACGGCAGCACCCCGGTCGCCCACGAATCGATCGCGCCGCCGCCCGTCATCGCCCCGCGCGCCGCGGCGGCGCCCCTTCCCCGGCTCCCGCGTGCGGCATCCGCCGGACCGGTCATCGCCAAACCGCCGATCCGCAAGCTCGCCAAGGATCTCGGAGTCGACCTGTCCCTGGTCGAGGCGACCGGCCCGGTCGGCGACGTGACCCGGGAGGACGTGCTGCGCGCCGCCACCCAGGCCAGCGTCTTCCGCAACATCCAGACGCCGGAGTGGCCGAGCGACCGCGAGGAGCGCATCGCCGTCAAGGGCGTGCGCAAGGCCATCGCCCAGGCCATGGTCTCCAGCGCGTTCACCGCACCGCACGTGAGCCTCTTCGTCGATGTCGACGCCACCCGCACCATGGAATTCGTCAAGCGGCTCAAGGCATCCACCGACTTCGCCGGCGTGCGGGTCTCCCCGCTGCTGATCATGGCCAAGGCCATGATCTGGGCGGTGCGGCGCAACCCCACGGTCAACTCGATCTTCACCGACGAGGAAATCGTGATCAAGCACTACGTCAACCTCGGCATCGCGGCGGCGACCCCGCGGGGCCTGATCGTGCCCAATGTCAAGGAGGCCCAGGACATGAGCCTGCTGGAACTCGCGGGCGCGCTCGAACGACTCACCCTCACCGCGCGCGACGGCAAGACCACCCCCGCCGACATGTCGGGCGGCACGATCACGATCACCAACATCGGCGTGTTCGGGATGGACACGGGCACCCCCATCCTCAACTCCGGCGAGGCCGGCATCGTCGCCCTCGGCACGATCAAGCAGAAGCCGTGGGTGGTGGACGGCGAGGTGCGCGCCCGCTTCGTGACCACGATCGGCGCGAGTTTCGACCACCGGGTCGTCGACGGGGATGTCGCGAGCCGGTTCCTGGCGGATGTCGCCAGCATCATCGAGGAGCCCGCGCTGCTCCTCGAATAGCCGGTTGAATATTTGGGAAGCCTTGCCTCACCAGTTCTTTTGCTCGCCGGTGAGGTAAGGCTTTCCACGCTGGCGGGGGATGCCGGCTTGTGTTCTGATATTCGTTATGACCTCACTCACGTCCGCTGGAATCGCTTCCCTCAGTCCCTCGGTTGCTGTTGCCGCCGCCGAACCGAAGCGCACCGAGAGCCATGCCGGCCGGCTCAACTGGCTGCGTGCCGGGGTGCTCGGCGCCAACGACGGCATCGTCTCCGTTGCGGCCCTCGTCGTCGGTGTGGCCGGGGCGACCGGCTCCACCGCCGCCATCGCGGCGGCAGGCACCGCCGGCCTCGTCGGTGGGGCCATCTCCATGGCCCTCGGCGAATACGTCTCGGTCAGCAGTCAGAGTGACAGCCAGCGCACCCTGATCGAGCGCGAGAAGCGCGAGCTCAGTATCGACCCCGAAGGCGAACTGCAGGAACTCGCGGAACTCTACGAAAAGCAGGGACTCGCCCCCGCCACGGCCCGGCAGGTCGCCGTGGAATTCACGGCGATCGATCCCGTGCGTGCCCACCTGCTCGCCGAGCACAACATCGCCGAGGACGACGTCGTCAGCGCCTGGCACGCCGCCTGGGTCTCGGCCGCGGCCTTCACCCTCGGCGCGTTGCTTCCGTTCCTGGCAATCCTGCTCCTGCCCGAGAGCGTGCGCATTCCGATCACCTTCGGTGCCGTGCTCATCGCCCTCGCGGCGCTCGGCATGACCGGCGCCCACCTCGGCGGCAGCCCGAAGCTCCGCGCGACCATCCGGGTCGTGCTCGGCGGGGCCGCGGCTCTGGTCGTCACCTTCCTGATCGGTTCCCTGCTCGGCACGTCGGGCATCGTCTAAACCGGCCCCGCCCCGTCCTGACCCCCGAAAAGGTCCCGGGTCACCTCTCGCGCGGCGCGCACCTAATGGTTTTGACAATCATTATCAATAGGCCTAGCCTTGAACCGTGATCAAGAAGCGATTCGTCCTCCCTGTGCTTGCGGCCGCGACCGCTCTGCTCCTGGCCGGCTGCGCTCCGACCGGGGGAGTTGATTCCGGCGCTGCCGACGACCTCCAGGTGGTCGCGACGACCACGCAGGTGGCCGATTTCACTCGCAATGTCGTCGGCGACACCGTCGGCGTCTCGGTCACCCAGCTCATCCTGCCCAACCAGAGCGCGCACAGCTTCGACCCTTCGGTGGCTGACCTGACCGCCCTCGGAGCAGCCGATGTTCTCGTGATCAACGGCGTCGGACTCGAGGAGTGGCTCTCCGACGCGATCAGCGCCAGCGGATTCGACGGCGTGACCATCACCGCAGCGACGGGAGTCGAGGTCCTCGGCGGCACCGAGAAATCCGGCAACCCGCACATCTGGACCGACGTGTCCAACGCGGAGACCATGGTGCAGACCATCGCCGACGGCCTCGGTGCCGCGAGTGTCGACCAGGCCGCGGACTTCGCTGCGAATGCGGCAGCCTACCGGGGCCGACTGGCCGAACTCGACACCTGGATCCGCACCAATATCGACGCCGTTCCCGCGGCGGAGCGCCTGCTCGTGAGCAACCACGACGCGTTCACCTACTTCACCGAGGCCTACGGCATCACGTTCGTCGGTTCCATCATCCCGAGCTTCGACGACAATGCCGAGCCCAGCGCCGCTGCGATCGACAAGCTCGTCGCCGACATCAGGGCCACGGGGGTGAAAGCCGTCTTCTCCGAGGCGTCGATCAGCCCGAAGGCCGCCGACACCATCGCCACAGAGGCGGGCGTCGCCGTGTACTCGGGGGAGGAGGCGCTGTTTAGCGACTCGCTCGGCGCAAAGGGCAGCGACGGCGCCACGTACATCGACTCCCAGGTGCACAACGTCACCCTGATCCTGGAGTCCTGGGGGGCCACGCCCACCGCGGTTCCCGCAGACCTGCGATAGTTGATCTGTGAACGAGAACCCTTCTCAAGTGCGGGCCGGCGCCCCCCTGGCCCTCAGAGTGGTGGGGGCCGCCTTCTCGTACGGCCACCTGCCGGCACTCGAGGGCATCACCTTCGACCTGCGGGCGGGCGAGGCCGTTGCCCTGATCGGGCCGAACGGCTCAGGCAAGTCCACGTTGCTCAAGGGCATCCTCGGCCTGGTGCAGCGGGTGAGCGGCACCGTGGAGGTGCTCGGCGAACCGACGGCCCCGGTCGGCTCGATCGGCTACGTGCCCCAGGCCGGCGACCTCGATCCCCAGTTCCCGGTGACCCTGGAGCAGGTGGTCCTGATGGGGCGCTACCGCACCCTGGGCTGGCTGCGCCTGCCCGGCAAGCGTGACCGCGAGGCCGTTGCCCGGGCCCTGGACGCCGTCGGGCTCACCCAGCGCGCGAAGACCCGGTTCGGCGAGCTGTCCGGCGGCCAGCAGCAGCGCGGCCTGCTCGCGCGGGCCGTGGCGTCCGGCCCGCGGCTGCTGCTGCTCGACGAGCCGTTCAACGGCCTCGACCAGCAGAACCGGGACGCCCTCGTCGGCACCGTGAAACGGCTGAAGGAGGAGGGGGTGGCCGTGCTCGTCTCCACCCATGACCTGCAGCTTGCCCGCGAAGTCTGTGAAGAGGTCCTGCTGCTCAACGGCACGCAGGTGGCGTTCGGCCCCCGCGAGTCGGTGCTGAGCCTGGAGAACGTGCAGCGCACCTTCCACGAGGTCGGCGTGGAGCTCGACGAGCACACCGTCGTCCTGCCGGACCACTCGGGACACTGACGTGGAGCTCCTGAACCCGCTCGTCGACGCGTTCGCCCTGCCGTTCATGACGCGGGCGCTCGTGGTGCTGGGCGCGCTCAGCCTCGTGGCCGGCGTGGTCGGTGTGCTCGTCAACCTGCGGGGACTCGAATTCATCAGCGACGGGCTGACGCACGCCGTCTTCCCCGGCATCGCCATCGGATTCGTCTGGGGCGGGCGTGACGGACTGTTCGCCGGAGCAATGGTCGCCGCGCTCTTCGCCGCGGTCGTGCTCACCCTGATCGTGCGCCGGTCGGTGAGTTCGGATGCCGCGATCGCCATCGTCTTCACCGCGATGTTCAGCGTCGGCGTGATCCTGGTCTCGCGCGAGACGAACTACGTCGGGCAGCTGGAACAGCTCCTGTTCGGCCGACTGCTCACGGTCAGCCCGATCGAGGTCATCCAGACGGTCGTCATCTGCGGCATCGCCCTGCTCCTGGTCGCCTTCACATTGAAGGAAGAGGTGTTCCGGGCATTCGACCGGGTCGGCTTCGCCGCCTACGGGTACCGACCGCTGGCGCTCGACCTCGTGCTCAACGTGGCCATCGCGTTCGTCGTGGTCGCGGCCTCCAGCGCCGTCGGCAACCTGCTCGTGCTGGCCGTGCTGATCGTTCCGGGCGCCGTAGCGCGGCTGGTCACGGCGCGGCTGTGGCTCCTGTTCCCGATCGCGGCCGGGTTCGCGGCCCTGGGCTCCTGGCTGGGCCTGGCCCTCGGCTTCCAGGCCTCCGTGCAGTCCGGGATCGACCTGCCCAGCGGGGCGACCGTCGTGCTGGTGCTCGTCGCCGGCTACGCCATCGTGCTGCTGCTGCGCCTGGCCGTCGACGGGCTGCGGCGGCCCAGGGTCGCCCGCTGATGGGCTACTTCGAGAAGGCCCTCCTGGCGGCGGCCGGGATCGGCGCCCTTTCCGGCCTGGTCGGCGCGCTCGTCGTGCTCCGCCGGCGGACGTTCTTCGCGCAGGCCCTCACCCACGCGACCTTCCCCGGCGCGGTCGCCGCCACGATCCTCGGCATCAGCATCCCGCTCGGCGCCGCGCTGGCGAGCATCCTGATCGTGGGAATCATGACCCTGATCGGGCGGGTGAAGCGTCAGGGCAGCCAGGTGGCCTCCGGCATCCTGCTCACCGCCGGCTTCGCGCTCGGCGTGCTCCTGCAGGCGCTCAACCCGTCGCTGCCGGTGCAGGTGGACTCCTATCTCGTGGGGTCCATCCTGACCGTCACCACCGGCGACCTGATCCTGGCCTTTTCGGTGCTGGTCGCGGCCGTGGCGGTGATGCTCTTCCTGGGCAAGGAAATCCTGTTCTCCACGTTCGACTCGAACGGATTCCGCGCGGCCGGCTACCGGGAATGGCCGATCGAGCTGCTCACCCTGGCCCTCATCACGGCAACCGTGGTCACGGCGATGCCGGCCGTCGGCGCGATCCTCGCGATCGCTCTGATCGCGGCACCCGCCGCCGCCGCCCGGCTGGTCGTGCGCACCACCACCCAGATCCTGGTCGTCGCACCGGTGCTGGGTGCGGTGGCCGGGCTCGTCGGTGTGCTCCTGTCCCGGGCGATCGACGTCGCCGCCGGACCCGCGATCGCCCTCACCGCGGCGGCGTTCTTCGTGCTCGCCCTGGGCGGTCGCCGGCTCGTCCGGGCCCCGTTACGGTTGAGACTATGAAGCGGAACACCTGGCAGCGGGAGGCCGTGCGCACGGCGCTGGGCGCGGCCGAGGGATTCGTCAGCGCACAGGGGCTCCACTCCAACCTGCACGCGACCGGGTCACCGATCGGTCTGGCCACGGTGTACCGGGCGCTCGCCGACCTGGCCCTCGAGGGTGAAGCCGATTCCCTGCAGTCGCCCGAGGGCGAGGGCCTGTACCGCGCCTGCAGCACGACCGACCACCATCACCACCTGATCTGCCGCAATTGCGGCCTCACGGTCGAGATCGAAGCGGATGCCGTCGAGACCTGGGCGAAGAACGTCGCCGCCGAGAACGGGTTCACCCAGGCCGCCCACGTGGTCGACGTCTTCGGCCTCTGCGCCGCCTGCACCGCCGCCGCCCCCGCCGTCTCACCTCCCGCCGCACCCCCCGCCCCAGTCCTCGAGTAGCGAACGAATTCGACGGAGATTCTGCTCCCACAACCCTGTTTTCCCGGCTTCAGCGCCAAAAATGGCAGAATCTCCGTCGAATTGGTTGAGTTTGCGCCGGGGGAGAGCAGCGCGTAGTGTTGGACGCTGCTGCGCATATCTGTGCGTGCACTGCTGGTTCGCCTCGCTTCCGCCTTCGCGGGAATGTCGTCGTGCCAGCCGACAAGAGATCTTGGGAAGGGCATTCGCCCTTCGGTATTGGAGGAGAACCATGGCAGCTACTTGCCAGGTGACCGGAGCCGTTCCTGGCTTCGGACACAACATTTCACACTCGCACCGACGCACCAAGCGTCGTTTCGACCCGAACGTTCAGACCAAGAAGTACTACGTACCGTCGCTTCGCCGTAACGTCACGCTGACCCTGTCCGTCAAGGGCATCAAGGTCATCGACGCTCGTGGCATCGAGTCGGTCGTCAAGGACCTTCTCGCCCGTGGGGAGAAAATCTAATGGCCAAGCAGCATGACGTCCGCCCGATCATCAAGCTCCGTTCGACGGCTGGAACCGGTTACACGTACGTGACCAAGAAGAACCGTCGCAACGACCCCGACCGTCTCGTGCTCAAGAAGTACGACCCCGTAGTGCGCAAGCACGTTGACTTCCGTGAGGAGCGCTAAAAATGGCGAAGAAGAGCATGATTGCCAAGAACAACCAGCGCAAGGTTATCGTCGAGCGCTACGCAGCGAAGCGCCTTGAGCTCAAGAAGGCCCTCGTTGACCCGGCCGGCACCGACGAGTCGCGTGAAGCAGCTCGCCTCGGCCTGCAGAAGCTTCCCCGCAACGCGTCGCCGGTTCGCCTGCGCAACCGCGACGCGGTTGACGGCCGTCCCCGTGGACACCTCAGCAAGTTCGGTATCTCGCGCGTTCGTTTCCGCGACATGGCTCACCGCGGCGAACTGCCCGGCATCACCAAGTCCAGTTGGTAGAGCGCGCGTGACCGCCTAGTCGGTCATTCGGAACCTCCGGTTCCGGAAAAAAGAGAAGATTTCGACTTCGGTCGGCGTCTTCTCTTTTTTTGTCTCATTTTTCGCGTAGAGCGGAAATGGGGCCGTTCCGGAGGGGCAAACCGCCTCGAAACGCCGTAAATCCGCGGAATTCCGGGGAACTCTGCTAGATTCAACCCGGTCCAACCGGCCAACGGAGGCGCTTTTCGAAGCGTCGCCCGACATACGTGAATACCTGTTTTTACAGACAAAGGTCCGAGGAGGACACTCAATGGCTGACAAGTCGCTGAACAAGACCGAGCTCGTTGCCAAGGTTGCCGCAGACTCTGGCCAGAGCCAGGCTGCAGTCGACGGCGTTCTGAACGCTTTCTTTGCAACTCTCGCTGACACCGTCGCGAACGACGGCAAGGTCACCATCCCAGGCTGGCTCGGAGTCGAGCGCACCGCAACCGCAGCGCGCACCGGCCGCAACCCGCAGACCGGCGAAGAGATCGCCATCGCCGCCGGCCACCGCGTCAAGCTGACCGCCGGCAGCAAGCTCAAGGCTGCCGCCAAGTAGGTTTCGCCCCAAGAGGGCAGGGCGTCGACTTCGGTCGACGCCCTGTTTGCTTTTAACGGCCCCCTGTCATGATGGGGGGCGACGACCGCGGGGGAGTCACGGCGCGGCCCACGAGGTTAGGCTTAGTCGGTGCCTCGTCTCGTACGTATTTCCGGTCCGGCAGTACTCCTGCTGGTCGCCATGCTTGCGACGCTCGTGGCCCTGGCCTACGGCGGCGGCTCGGCCGCCCAACTGCTGGCCGATCCCGGGCCGGTCGTGCGCTGGGGCCTTCCCCTGGCCAAACTGCTGGTGAACGTCTCCGCGGCGGGAACCATCGGTGCCCTCGTGCTCACCGTCTTCGCGCTGAGCCCGCGTGAGCCCGAGTACAACACGGCGATCGACTTCGCCTCCGGCTCCGCAGCGGTCTTCACCGTTGCATCCGCCCTGACCGGCTTCTTCACCTTCCTGCAGGTGACGACCATCCCGCTCAGCTTCGACGACCGGTTCAGCGCGACCGCCGGACAATTCTTCAGCGACATCGAAATCGGCCAGGCGTGGCTGGGCACCACCCTGATCGCGGCCGCCGTCACCGTGCTCTGCTTCGCGGTGCGCTCCCAGACCGGGCTCGTCTTCGTCACGGTCCTCGCGGTGGGCGCTCTCGTGCCGATGGCGCTGCAGGGGCACGCGGCCGGCGCCGAGGGACACAATATCGCCATCACGGCGCTGGGGCTGCACCTCGTCTTCGCCGCGATCTGGTTGGGCGGCCTGCTCACCATCATCGTGCTCCGCAAGCAGCTGGCCGGCGGCCGCATCGATGTGGTCATCGACCGGTACTCCACGCTCGCCCTGGTCAGCTTCATCGTGGTCGCGGCCTCGGGCTACGTCGGCGCGGAACTGCGGCTGGGCACCTGGGAACGCTTGTTCACGCCGTACGGCATCCTGGTGCTGGTCAAGGTCTTCGCCCTCACCGCGCTGGGCGTCTTCGGCGCCGTGCAGCGCCGAACCCTGATCCGACGGATGCAACGCTCCGAGCAGGCCGGGAGGCCGCACGCCGGTCGCTGGTTCTGGTGGCTCGTCGTGGCCGAGCTCGGGTTCATGGGGTTGGCCTCCGGCGTGGCGGCCGCTCTCGCGAAGACGGCGACCCCGGTGGCGCAGGTCACGGCGACCCAGGTGCCCACGTCGACGCCCGCCCAAATCCTAACCGGCGAGCTCCTGCCGCCCGAACTCACCTTCGGTCGCTACTTCACCGAGTGGAGCTTCGACCTGGCCTGGGTGCTGTTCTGCGCCTTCGGGATCTTCTTCTACGTCGCCGGGGTGGCCCGCCTGCGCCGCCGCGGTGACCAGTGGCCGGTGTTCCGCACAGTGCTGTGGGTGACCGGCATGCTCGTCCTCTTCTACATCACCAACGGCGGGGCGAACCTCTACGCGCAGTACCTGTTCTCCTCGCACATGCTTATGCACATGGCCCTGACCATGCTGGTGCCGGTGTTCCTGGTGCCGGGGGCGCCGGTGACGCTCGCCGCCCGCGCGATCCGCAAGCGGCAGGACGGCAGCCGCGGTCCGCGCGAGTGGATCCTTCTCGCCGTGCACTCACGGTACGCGGGCATCCTGGCCAATCCGCTGGTCGCCGCTGCCCTCTTCGCCGGGTCGCTGTGGGTCTTCTACTACTCGTCGCTGTTCAGCTGGGCGACCACCGATCACATCGGCCACGAGTGGATGGTGGTGCACTTCCTGATCACCGGCTACCTGTTCGTTCAGTCACTGATCGGCATCGACCCGGTGCCCTACCGCCTGCCCTACGCCGGCCGCCTGCTCCTGCTACTGGGAACCATGGCGTTCCACGCCTTCTTCGGGGTGACGATGATGACCGGAACCGGGCTGCTCCTGGCGGACTGGTACGGCGCGATGGGGCGTGACTGGGGCCTCAGCGGCATCGCGGACCAGCAGATGGGCGGTGGGATCGCCTGGAGCGTCGGCGAGATCCCGACCATCGCCCTGGCCATCGCGGTGGCTATCCAGTGGAGCCACAGTGACGAGAAGGAGACCCGTCGCAAGGACCGCAACGCCGACCGCACCCACGACGCCGAGCTCACTCAATACAACGCGCAGCTGGCCCGGCTCGCCGCCCGCGACCGCGACCGCGCGGAGTAGCGGCAGGGCGCGACCGACGTCAGTGCAGCTGGAGCGCGAGCGAGCCGTCCGGGTTGACCGTCACGCTGATCGCGACCGACAGGGGCACATCCTCGTCGCGGGTCTCGACCTCGCCGTCGAACAGGGACTGCACCTCGACCACGATGTGAGCCTGGCCCGGGGTTTCGGGCATCTCGAAGGTGGAGTCGCCGCCCGTCAGGGTGACCTGCGGGTACTCGGCGATCGACCAGAGCGGCGGTTCGGTGACCCGGTCGTTGATTTCGATGCCGAAGGGGCACCCCGACGGCTGCAACACCTGCTGGGTGGTGCAGGCGTTCAGGAAGCTGTCCAGCTCGTCCTGCACCTGGGTCACGAACTGTTCGTTGGGCTGGGCGTCGATGGTGACGTCCGTGGTGCCGGATGCGGTCACGGTCACGGTCTGCGGCGGCGACGAAAGCAGGGCGGACGTGTGGCCCATCGTGTAGCGCGCCGGCGCGAAGGCGAGGTAGGCGGCCTGATTGGAGAATGCGGCGGGGGCGCCCTTCGCGGCGTGGGCGCGCGCGTCGAGGGTGAGCTGGTCGATGGAGAACGTCGCCTCGTGCAGCACGGTCACCTGCAGCACGGCCAGGGGGCTGGTCTCGAACCGCCAGCTGTCGAAGACGCCGAAGAACGTGCCCGTGTGCGCCACCTGGAACGTCATCTGCGCGGGTTCGCCGTCGAGGCGGAAGCCGTAGACGACCGTGTGCCGGTCCTGCGCGGTCTCGCTGTCCCCGGTGAGACGGATGTCGGTGAGCTCGCCCAGCACGGAGGGCCGCAGCAGCGTCCGGGGGAGGTCCTGCGGCAGATCCGCCGCCTCGAGCTGGTCGTCGGTGGGCGTGACCCCGGGCAGCATCAGCGCGCTCGAGACATCCTGCCGCGCGAGCGCATCGAGGTACTGCCGCACGAATCCGCTCGCGCTGTACAAGTCCCGGTTGAGCGAACCGATCGTGGCGACCAGGGCCGCGCCGAGCAGGGCGGACACGAGGACCACGGCCACGACGGCGCGCCGCTGGTTTCGCCGGCGCCTGCCGTCCCGGTTGCTCACTCCCTCATCCTACGGCGCGCATCTTCTCCACCGACCCGCCCGCCCGGCCGCCTCCCACAGCCGGGCCGGATACAGTGGGATGTCCCGTCCGAACCCATCGAAAGTGCCCACCGTGTCCGAGATTCCGTCTGAGATTCCGCTGTCGCGCGAGCAGGCCGAAGTGTTCCAGGCCATCGAGGGCACCCGCCAGAACGTGTTCGTGACCGGCCGCGCCGGCACCGGCAAATCGACGCTGCTGAACCACCTGTCCTGGCACACGAGCAAGCAGATCGTGATCGCGGCGCCCACCGGGGTGGCGGCGCTGAACGTCGGCGGCCAGACCATCCACTCCCTGTTCCGGCTGCCGATCGGCGTGATCGCCGACAACGCGATCGACCAGTCCGACCAGGTGCGCAAACTGCTCAACACGATCGACACCGTGGTCATCGACGAGGTGTCCATGGTCAACGCCGACCTGATGGACGCGATCGACCGCAGCCTCCGCCAGGCCCGGCAGCGCCCGAACGACACCTTCGGCGGGGCGCAGATCGTGCTGTTCGGCGACCCGTACCAGCTGGCCCCGGTGCCGGGTGACTCCGACGAACGCGCCTACTTCGCCGACAACTATCGGTCGATGTGGTTTTTCGACGCGAAGGTGTGGCAGGCCGCCGACCTGCGCATCTTCGAGCTCACCGAGGTGCACCGCCAGCGGGACGCCGACTTCAAGCACATGCTCAACGCGGTCCGCCACGGGCAGGTGACGGCCGAGATCGGCGGCGCGCTCAACGCCGCCGGGGCGCGCACTCCGCCCAGCGAGGGCGTGATCACCCTGGCCACCCGCAACGACGCGGTGAACCGCATCAACGCCTCCGCCCTCAAACGACTGTCGGGCAGGGCGCGCACCGCCAAGGCGGACGTCACCGGCGACTTCGGCGGCCGCACGTTCCCGGCCGATGAGGTGCTCGAGCTGAAGGTGGGCGCGCAGGTCATGTTCCTGCGCAACGACTCCCAGCAGGACGGCGGTCCGCGCTGGGTGAACGGCAGCATCGGCACCGTCACCCGGGTCGAATCGACGGTCTACGTCGATATCGACGGCGAGACGCACGAGGTCGAACCGGCGGTGTGGGAGAAGTTCAAGTACACCTACAACCCGACCACCAAGAAGCTGCGCAAGGATGTCGTGGCCGAGTTCACGCAGTTTCCGTTGCGGCTGGCCTGGGCGGTCACCATTCACAAGTCGCAGGGCGCCACCTATGAGCGAGCGGTTGTGGATCTCGGGGCGAGGGTGTTCAGCCCCGGTCAGACCTACGTGGCCCTCAGCCGGTTGACCAGCCTGGACGGCCTCTACCTCACCCGTCCCCTGCGCCCGAACGACATGATCGTGGACGAGAATGTGCGGCGGTTCATGCGCGGCCCGCGCCCGGCCGCGCCGAACCCGCCCGCACCAGGCCTCGCCTTGCCGGGCACCGCGGAGTAGCACCCGCTTCGATCAGCTGCGGCTTCGATCAGCAGCGGCCATCAGTGATGGGAATGCGGTGATTCCGGCAGCACGGGGTGGGCCGTTTCGCTGTGGGAACCGTGCGGCACCGCGTGCGCGCCCGCATCCGTTGCCGCCAAGGCCGGCGTGGTCAGACCGGAGACCAGAAGACCTCCGAGCGCCAGCGCCGCCAGGAAGCGCCGGCCCTGAGGTGTGCCCGTTGCCGCGGACTCCGACGCCGCCCGCCGCCGGGCGACGGCGAGGGAGAGGGCCACGAACACGCTGAACAGGGTGGCGACGGCCATCGGGAAGACCGGCAGGCCCGCCGCATCGGCGGGCAGGCCGAAGCCGCTGCGCAGGGTCGCCGTGGCTCCCCAGACGAATACCGGGATCAGCGCCCCGACAACGGCCAGGTCGGCCACGAGGACGCGCCCCCGCACGAGGGTCGCCACACCCCAGCCGATCTCCGCGGCGCCGACCCCGGCGAAGAGGATCGCGAGCGGCAGGGGAGCGCCCGCGCCCACGGCCAGGTGAATGGTGCCCGCCCCCAGGGCGGCGAAGGCGGTCCAGAGGAGGCTGATCGGAGTCATGGGAGTCCTGTCCGTGGGTGCGTCGGTGGGCGTGGGCGTGGCGCGGCTGCCGGTTACGCGGTGACCGTGCGGGCAGCGGTCTTGTCCGCGGCGAGCCCGGCGCCGAGCAGCACGATGGCGCTGGCCAGATGCAGGAAGTGGTCGGCGGTGTTCAGGGCGAGGATGTTCAGCGCGGTGCTCGCGATGAAGAACCCGACGATTCCCAGCAGCAGGTACACGGCGCCGACCGTGGTGTTGACGGCCTTGGCCGCGGAGACGGTGGACACGCCGGCGATCAGCAGGGCGGCGCCGATCAGGAGGTGGGCGGTGTTGTGCAGGGGGTTGACCGCGAAAATGCCGAGCAGCAGCCCGCCCTGGGTGGCGAAGAAGCTGACGCCGCCGGTGACGGCGAAGCCGAGCAGTCCGACCAGCAGGTAGACGGCGCCGAAGACGGTGGCGATGAGTCGGTTGGGTGATGTGCGCATGAGAATGACCTCCGGTAGTTGTCACGGTCCCGCCGTGCTTGGTAACTGTTCGGAATCATCGGGGATTCGGTTTGGCCGGTGCGGTGATTGCCCGGTGCGGTGACTGCACAAACACAGAACGGGCGCACCCTCCGCGGAGGGTGCGCCCGTTCTGTGTTTTAAAGCTGGGGATCAGGCCCGGCGACGACGGCCGGCCAGTGCACCGTAGACCAGCAGCACGATGATTGAGCCGGCGATGGCGAGGAGCCAGGTCTGGATCGAGAAGAAGCCGGCCAGGTCGACCCCGAAGATTGCCGAGCCGAGGAAACCGCCCAGGAAGGCGCCGACCACGCCGAGGATCAACGTGATGATCCAGCCCCCGCCCTGGTTGCCCGGGAGGATCGCCTTGGCGATTGCGCCGGCAATGAGGCCGAGAATGAGGAATCCGATGAAGCTCATGTGTCTTGTCCTTTTCTATTCTGTGGAATCGTGATTGGCGCTGCGGGTGTCGTCCGCGCTGCTAGCGTCAGCATTGCTGTCGTCATCATTGCTGTCGTCAGCGTCGCTGTCGTCGCTGCTGTCGTCCGCGGCGAGGTGCACGTCTTTGACGGTCACATCGACCGGGCCGACCTGCATCCCGACGATCGTCTCGATCGCGGTGGCGACGGCGGCGCGAACATCGTCCGCGACCTTCCGCAGTTCGTGCGGGTACTCGACGACGATGGAGATCGTCGCCGATACCCGACCGTCGGTGACGTCGACGCTCACCCCGGGGGAGAGGTCCGCGCCGCTGAAGGCTTCGCGGATCGCCCCGAGGGCGCGCGCGGCGCTACCGCCGAGCGCGTGCACACCGGGCACCTGATTTGCCGCGATGCCGACCACCTTGGCGACGACGCCGTCAGTGATGACGGTTTCGCCTGGCCCGGTGACCGGGTTCTGTGCGGATGCGCTGGTGTCAACGATGGTGGAGCTCCGATCTGGGAAGGTGATACCGGTTCACGCGAACGCCAACCGGGCAGTGCACTGATAGGACGTGCCGCGAGCGACTTTCGTCACGCGGATGCGAATAAAAGTTTTAGGGCGGGGCGGAACGGGCATCGGTGCATCAGGCCACGGCCGCCAGAACGGCGGTCATCGTGTGGCTCTGGCCGGGTTCGAGCCGAACCAGATCCCCGCGGATGTTCGCGGTCTCCACACAGACCATCCCGGTCCACTCCTCGTCGCCGAAGTCGGACATCGACCGGGCCTTGGCAGCCCAGGGGTTCCACACGACGGTGCTGTGCGACTCGCGCTTCTCGATGGTGACGGAGTGGCCCGCCGGGTCGATCACCGTGGCGGCGGCGTCAGTGCCGAGGTAGATCCGGTCCGTTTCCGCCTCGAACCGTACGGGCTCGCTTGCCCCTGGGACCTCGGTGAGACCCGCCAGCTGATCGAGGAAGGGAGCGCCCTCGAGACCGGCCACGCGCACATCGCGCACATCATCGACCCGCAGGTAGGTGTGCAGCGCCTCTTCGAAGGTCACGGCCTCCGGTTCCAGGTTGGTGATCCGCAGGGCGAGGGCCAGGCGGGTGCCGACGGTGACCGTGTAGAGCGCCTCGAACCGGTGCGGCCAGGCGGAAGCGCGGGTGGCCGGGGTATCGCCCAGTCGGAAGGTCAGCACCACGTCGTCGCCGGCTTCCTGCGCGTCGACGAATTCCCATTCCGTCAGCCGGGCGAACCCGTGCGCGGCGGCGGACGGAGCCCCCGCCTTCGCCCCGAACCAGGGGAAGCAGATCGGAACCCCGCCGCGGATGGCCGCGTCCGGCAGGAACCGGCTGGTCGCGCTCAGCCACAGAACGGGCCGCCCGCCGGCCGGAGTCCACGCGGTGACCTGGGCCCCGTGCAGGTAGATCTCGGCCGAACCCTGGCGGCCGGCCACGCGCACAACCGGCAGGCCGCCCGAACCGAGGCCGACCTCAACGGATGCCGGCAGGGACGCGGGAACAGGAGGTGCGAAGGGCATAGTGACAGTTTCGCAGCTTCCCGCGCTCGGGCCAGTCGGCGCGCAAGCCGGGCGTGGTCCCCGCTGGCGTCGGGGAGTAGCGTGGGGGTGTGCAGAAGAAGAAGAAGAAGAAGGTGCGGCATTGGCGTGACCTGAGCCCGCGGCAACGGGTCGGGGCGATTGTGGGCGCATCCGTGCAGTTCGCCCTCGCGGCCGCAGCGTGGCGCGACCTCGCCGCCCGGCCGGCGGCGCTTGTGAACGGGCCGAAGGTGGTCTGGGCCCTCGTCATCGGGGTGAACTTCATCGGCCCCCTCGCGTATTTCGCCGGGGGCCGCCGCACTCGGGGCCGGCTGGGCTAGTAGTCCCGCAGGTACTGCTCCAGGCAGGGCACCTTGAGGAGGGCGAGGGCGCGCTTCTCGATCTGCCGCACCCGTTCCCGGGTGACGCCCTGCACGACCGCGATCTGGTCGAGCGTCTGCGGTGCGCCGCCGGTCAGCCCGAATCGGGCGGTCAGGATCGACCGTTCGCGCGGGGGCAGTGCGTTCAGGTAGAAGCCGATGTCGGTGGCCCGCATGGTCAGCACGGCGTGCTCCTCCGGCTGGGGCAGGTCATCGTCGATGATCAGTTCGGAGATGTCGCCGAGGCCGTCGCCGACGGGGGCCTGCAGCGACATCGGCTCGTTGTCGTACCGGAGCAGCCTCATCACGTCGACCACCTGGATCTGCGAGGCGTCGGACAACTCCTGCATGGTGGGTTCGCGGTCGAGGGTGCTGGTGAGGTCTCGGCGGATGCGCTTGATCTTGTTGAGCTTCTCCGCGGTGTGCACGGGGATGCGGATCATGCGGGATTTGTCGGCCATGCCGCGGTGGATGGCCTGGCGGATCCACCAGGTGGCGTAGGTGGAGAACTTGAAGCCGGTCATGAAGTCGTATTTCTCGACGGCGCGGACGAGGCCGATGTTGCCGTCCTGCACGAGGTCCATGATCGGCATGCCGCGTCCGGAGTAGTGCTTGGCGATGCTGACCACCAGGCGAAGGTTGGCCTCGATGAAGCGGTTCTTCGCACGGTGGCCGTCGTGGGCGAGCCACGCGAGTTCACGCAGGAGTGAGGGTTCCAGCGCGCCCGGCTCGGCTCGCTCGGTGCGTTCCTCGGCGAACAGGCCGACTTCGATCCGCCGGGCGAGGTCGACCTCGTCCTCGGCGGTGAGGAGCGCCACGGCGCCGATCTTCCTCAGGTAATCACCGAACGCATCCGTGGCGGCACGGTTGTAAGTGGCGATGGATGGCTGGCGTGCGGTGATCGTCATGAGTCTCCTCCAGTTCGGGCTGGAACATCAGTACACAGCCCACGCCTCATCCCGTCGAGGGACTTGACGCGGACCTCGAGAAACCGAATAATGCTCGGAAACGGCATTCGGCTTGTCCGGCTCAGCCGTGGGCCTGGACATAGCCGACCAGGCCTTTCACGGTCGCGACCCGGGGGTAGTCCCGCGCGGGGGTATCGACGCCGGTCGCCTGCGCGATGGTCTCGATCAGCCGCAGGAAATCGAGGGAGTCGAGTTCGAGATCCTGCCTCAGCCGAGCATTTTCATCCAGATCGTCCGTGTCGACATCCGGCGCGACCTGGCCGATGGCGGCGTAGACGGCCGCGCGAGCATCCTGTTCGTTCATAGCTCCTCCGGTGCCTGCAGCAATTCTTCGACCTGGGCCAGGAATCGGCTTCCGCGCAACCCGTCGCTGACCCGGTGGTCGGCGGACAGGGTGGCCGTGACCGCGGGCCTCACGCCGAGCAATCCGTTGTGCGCCCACGGCTGTTCGACCACCCGGCCGAGGCCCACCAGGGCGACCTGCGGCGGGTAGATGACCCCGAACACGCTTTCGACGCCGAGGTCGCCGAGATTAGTGACCGTGATGGTCGGATCTGCCATCTCGGCACGCGCCAGGCGCCCGGCACGGGCGCGGCCGACGAGGTCCCGCAGCTGGGCCATCAGAACGTCGAGGGAGAGCGTGTCGGCGTCATGGATCGCGGGGGCGACCAGGCCGCCCTGGCGCAGGGACACGGCCACGCCCAGGTGAACGGCGGCGCTCGGCCTGAAGGCGCCGTCGGTGTAGAAGCCGTTCACTTCGGGCACGGCGCGGGCGGCCAGCGCGCATGCCTTCAGGAGCAGCGCGGCGGGGACCAGGCGTTCCGCGACGGGCCGACCCGCGTTGACCTGTTCCATCCACGCGAGCGCGGCCCGCAGGTCCAGGGTGGTGCTCAGGTAGTAGTGCGGGATGGACTTCTTCGAGCGGGCCATCAGTGCGCCGACGGCGCGGCGCAGGCCGGCCGCCCGCTCCGCGGCGACCGCCGGCGTCATCACCCGCGGGGACGGGGCGCGCGGGGCCGCGGGTGCCCGCGACGACCCCCTCATCGAAGGACTCCACGTCGATGTCCGCCTTCTCCGTGTCCACGACGGCGACCATGTCTCCGCGGTGCACGTAGTCGCCGGGCTTGACCAGCCACTCGACCACCTTGCCGTGATCCATGTCCGCGCCGAGGGCGGGCATCAGGAAGTCACCCATGGGTGCCCACCGCCTCCCGGGCCGCGGCGACGACGCGGTCGACGGAGGGGAGTGCGGCCAGTTCCAGGTGCTTGGCGTAGGGCAGCGGCACTATCCACGCTGCAGACCCGGCCGACCGGCGCATCCAGGTCGAAGAAGGCCGACTCGGTGATGCGCGCGCTCACCTCGGCGGAGATGCTGCCGCTGCGCCATCCCTCGTCCACGATGACGGCGCGGTGCGTGCGCGCGACGGTGGCGAGAATCGCGGCGTCGTCGAGGGGGCGCAGGGTGCGCAGATCGAAAACCTCGGCGTCGATGCCCTCCTGCGCCAGCGGCTCGGCGGCGTCGAGCGTGATCTGCAGGGTGCCGCCATAGGTGATGAGGGACACGTCCCGGCCGGATCGGCGCACGGCGGCGGTGTCGATGTCGACCGCGCCGGCGTCGTCGGCGATCTCCCCGGCCACGTTGTAGAGCGAGCCGTGCTCGAAGATCAGCACCGGGTCGGGATCCTGCAGCGCGGTCCACAGCATCCCGCGGGCGTCTTCCAGGGTCGACGGGGTGAGGATGCGCAGCCCCGGGATGTGGGCGTACCAGCCCTCGAGGCTGTGCGAGTGCTGCGCGGCCAGCTGGCGCCCGGCGCCGGGCGTCATGCGAATCACCAGCGGAACGCTGAACTGCCCGCCCGACATGTTCCGGAGGGTTGCCGCGTTGTTCATGATCTGGTCCAGCGCCAGGAGGCTGAAGTTGACGGTCATGATCTCGACGATGGGACGCATCCCGCCGAGCGCGGCGCCGATCCCGGCCCCGACGAAACCCGACTCCGAGAGCGGGGTGTCACGGATGCGTTCCGGGCCGAATTCCTCCAGCAGCCCGAGGCTCACCGCGAAGCAGCCGCCGTACCGCCCAACGTCCTCGCCCATCAGGAAGACCCGGTCATCGCGCGTCATCGCCTCACGGATCGCGGCGCGCATCGCCTCGCGGTAGGTCGTCTTCATGTCGGCATCCCCGTCACTTCGGGCCTCGCTCGGTGTAGAGGAACCGGGTGAGGTCCTCAACCGGCTCGGGTGTGCCGGCCTTCGCGAACTCGACGGCGGCCTGCACCTCCGAGTCGACCTCCCCCTGCACCGCCGCCCACGTCTTCGCCGGGAGCTCGCCGGCCGCCTCCAGCGCCGCGCGCAGCAGGTCGATGGGGTCGCGCTCCAACCAGGTGGCCACCTCGGCCTTCTCCCGGTAGCGCTCGGGGTCATACATCGAGTGCGCCCGGAACCGGTAGGTGCTCAGCTCCAGGAAGTGCGGGCCGCCGCCGGCTCTGACCATGTGCACCGCCCGCCGGGCCGTCTCCTCGACGGCGAGCACGTCCATCCCATCCACGGGCCAGGCGGGAACCTCGTAGGCGGCCGCCTTCAACGCGATATCCGTCTGGGATTCCGAGCGCCCGAGGGCCGTGCCCATGGCGTACAGATTGTTCTCGCAGCGAAACAGCACCGGCAATTGCCACAGCGCGGCCAGGTTGATGCTCTCGTGGAATTCCCCTTCCGCGACCGCGCCCTCCCCGAAGAAACAGACGGTGACGCGGTCGCGACCCGCCATCTTGTCGGCGAGGGCCAGGCCCACCGCCAGGGGCAGGCCGCCCGCCACGATGGCGTTGCCGCCGTAGAAGCGGGTGGCCGCGTCGAAGAGGTGCATCGACCCACCCCGGCCGCGGCAGCATCCTTGTTCGTAGCCGTACATCTCCGCGAGGATTGCTCCCGCCAACACTCCGCGCAGCAGGGCGTGGCCGTGCTCCCGATAGATGGCCAGTACCGCATCCTCCGGTTCGAGTGCCGCCATCACCCCGGCCGCGACCGCCTCCTCGCCGATGTACACGTGCATGAATCCGCGGATTTTGGCCGCGCTGTACAGCTCGACGCATTTCTCCTCGAACCGCCTCGCCCGCAGCATCTGCAGCAGCAGGTGGCGGGCCCGCTCCGGGTCGGCCGTGACCCGTCTCGCGGTGAACTCATCGATCATCGGGGTACCTCCACGGTCGACGTGTCCCCTTCCGGCAGGCCGAGCTCCCTGGCCTTCAGCAGGCGGCGCAGGATCTTGCCGCTGCGGGTCTTCGGCAGCGTCGTCGTGAACTCGACTTCCCGCGGTGCCACGGCCGGGCCGAGGCGTTTTCGCGCGAAACCGATGATGTCCAGGCGCAGTGCCTCGGCGGGCTCCCAGCCCGGGTGCAGTTCGACGAACGCCTTGACCACCTCGCCGGCGACGGGGTCCGGGATTCCGATCACGGCCGCCTCGGCCACCGCGGCGTGCTCCATCAGTGAGCTCTCTACCTCGAAGGGGCCGATCAGGTGGCCGGAGGACTTGATCACGTCGTCCCCGCGACCGACGAACCAGCAGTAGGTCCGCGTCCCTCCGGACCAGGTCGCCGGTGAGGTACCAGCTGCCCACGAAGCACCGGCGGTAGCGCTCCTCCTCGTTGAGGTACCCGCGGAACATCGAGGGCCAGCCGGGGCGCAGGGCCAGCTCTCCCACGGCATCCGGTTCGGTCACCAGCACGGGTTCGGCGCCCCGCATGACGGGTGTGCCCTGCTCGTCGCGCTGAACCAGGGCGGCCTCGACGCCGGGCAGGGGGCGGCCCATCGAGCCCGGGCGGATCTTCGGTGGCGACGTAGTTCGAGATCATGATTCCGCTGGTCTCGGTCTGCCACCAGTTGTCGTGCACCGGCAGGCCGAACGCCTCCTGACCCCACACGACGACCTCGGGGTTGAGGGGCTCGCCCACGCTCGCCACGAATCGCAGTGCGGACAGGTCGTGGGCGGTGGCCCGCTCCGTGCCGGCCTTCATCAGCATCCGCAGAGCCGTCGGCGCCGTGTACCAGACGCTGACCCGCTGATCGGCGAGGATGCGGTACCACCGGTCCGCTTCCATCTCCTCCTCGTCGACGATGCTGGTCACGCCGTGCACGAGCGGGGCGATCACCCCGTAGGAGGTGCCCGTGACCCAGCCGGGGTCCGCGGTGCACCAATAGATGTCGTCGGGATGCAGGTCGAGGGCGAAGCGGCCGGTGGCGAAGTGGGCGGTCACGGCGTCGTGAACGTGGATCGCGCCCTTGGGAGTGCCCGTGGTGCCGCTCGTGAAGTGCAGCAGGGCCATGTCCTCGGGGTGCGTTTCGGCGATCTCCCCGTAGGGCGGCGCCTCGCGCATCAGCGCCGCCAGGTCCAGCGTGCCCGGTTCCGGTTCATCCGCGGCGTCGACCAGGAGAACGTGCTGCAGCTGCGGCAGCCGGTCCCGGATCGGCGCCACCTTCTTGCGGTACAGCGCCCGCGTTGTGATCAGTGCCCTGCCTCCGCCCAGTTCCAGTCGCTGGCGCACGGGCTCGGCGCCGAACGCCGAGAACAGCGGGCAGAAGACGGCGGCGTGCCGGAGCGTGCCCAGCACTGCGACGTACAGTTCCGGGATGCGACCGGTGAGGGAGAAGACGCGGTCACCGCGCTCGATCCCGAGGCCCCGCAGCACGCCGGCGAAGCGGCTGGTCTGCTCGAGGAGCTCGGCGTAGGTGAGGGAGTGGCTCGTGCCGTCGGCCCGGATGAAGCGCAAGGCCTCCCGGTGCGCGCGGGGGCCCGCGGCATGCCGGTGACGGCTTCGTAGGCGATATTGAGGCCCTGGCCGCCCGGCAGCCCCGACAGGCCGCGGCGGGCCTCGTCCCAGGTGAATGTGGCGCGGGTCTTCTCGTAGTCGAGGAGGTTCGGGGCCACACGGAGGCTGGGGACGTCCTTTCGGATCGTGGGCCAGTGTGTCGACGACTCGGTTCCGGCTGTCATGAGCCCATGAAACCCCCGCCGGGGCGCGGCGGCTAGGAGCGTGTGCCAGTAACGCCTATTCGAAGTTGATTCGACAAGATCCGGGCCGATTTGGCCGCAGCGGGCTCCACGATTGCCTTCCGCCGCGCATAGGCCGCGCGGCCCTTCTTCGTCTTCAGCTTCCGCGCCATGCGTTCGCGCAACGTCGCGTCAGCGGGGATCCGGCCCCG
>NZ_SOGM01000029.1:0-26883 GCF_004403545.1 Cryobacterium sp. TmT2-59
TCGCGGCGTAGTGGGTGCGGCAGCGCTGCCAGGTCGCACCGGGCAAGGTCGCCCCGATCGCGGCCACGAGGCCGGCATACGCGTCGCTGGTGACGAGTTTCACGCCGGTGAGGCCACGGGCGGTCAGGTCGCGGAAGAAGCCGAGCCAGCCGGCGCCGTCTTCGGCGCTTGTGACCTGCAGGCCCAGGATCTCGCGGTGCCCGTCCTTGTTCACGCCCGTCGCGAGGAGCGCGTGGACGTTGGCGACTCGGCCGCCCTCGCGGACCTTCAGCACCAGGGCGCGGAATTTGATGCTCCTATTGTTGTCAAGCGCTGACTTTCGGTTGTTCACTGAGCCATGTGCGGTAGCGCTCAGAAAGGACTCGATCTTGGGTGGCGCCGCGTTCAATCCGCGAGATGGCTTTGGGCCAGGCGCTCAGCTCGAGTGCTACTGCGGTCTGGGTGAGGTGCAATGCGAGGCGCCGTGGACGCAGGTCGTTGGTTAGCAGGCCGAGCCGTGGGTTTTGCAGGACGCGGTATATTTCGCGGGCGACGTAGCGCTTGAGGCAGCGCATGATCTCCTTCTCGCCTTTGCCCTCGCTGGTGCGTTTGACGACGTAATCCTGGGTGCGTCGGGCATCGCCGAGGCCGGGAATGCGACTTGGTGACCTCCAGATCTGAGAGCAGCGCGGCGACGGTCTTGCTCGTCATCGACGTGCCCCGGTCGGCGTGGACGACCTGCAGGGTGCCATGGATGGAGAAGGTCTCCGTCATCATCTCGGTGGCGAGGACCGCGGACTCCGCCGGATGGACCTTCGCGCCGACGATGTAGCAGGAGTAAATATCGATCATCACGTAGGCGTCGAAGTACTTGCGCTTGATTACGCCGACCTTTTCAGCCCAGTCCCCGCCTGGAAGCTGGGATCGGAGACCAACATCGGCATAATCACAATGTCGGCATAACACGTATAGACCTGGCCGGGGGCTGTGGCGACAAGTTCTGGGATCGCGCGGGCCGGGTGGCGGGCCAGTCGGCGGCGTTCCTTGACCTGCTTGTTCTCGGCCAATACCCGGTAGATCGTTGAGATTGACGCCAGATACACGCCCTCGTCGAGCAGCTGCGCGTAGATCTGGATCGGCGGCAAATCCACGAACCGGGCCGAGTTCACCACAGTCAGGATGCGGGCCCGCGCGAGGACATCGAGCCGGTTCGCCGGCACCACCACCTGCCGGGCGGCCCGGGTGCGGGGTGTCCGGGTCGCGGTCGCCCGCGGTAACCCGACCAGGCTGGCGGCCGTCCGCGTCGGAATGCCGTGGCTGGTGAGGTCGCGGTAGGTGGTCATCACGGTTTCGTGTGTGGTGTTTCGTCCCGCGAGCTCTTCGAAAGATTTTCGAGTAGCTCGTGCATTTTTGACATGATCTCCAACGCCACCCCCGTCGTTTCCAACCTCCGTTCCGTCAACTCAAGTTGGCGGCGGAGCCGGGCGATCTCGGCCTGCTCGGGCGTGAGCCGGCCGATCTTCTCCCCGGGTTTCTTGCCCTGCAGCACCCCGGCATCGCGTAGTTTTTGCCACTCCGTGATCTGGGAGGAATAGATGCCCTGCTCCCGCAGATACGCGCCGCCGCCGTTCCGGGAGATGGCGTCCTCGTAGGCGGCGAGGTGGTCAAGTTTCTGCTTCGGCGTGAACGACCGCCGGGGCGTGGGGCCGCCCGCGCGGGGGCCAGGACTGCTGTTGTTCATGGGACTATCGTCGCGCACGGCGATCAACGATGGGCTGGACATGGTGGGACTTCCTGATTCTCGCCCTACGTCAAACGGCGGACTTGCTCTGAGCTACTGGCCTCAACTCACCCTGACTCGTAGGGGGACGGTAAAGTACGGGGGTGTCAGACCAGGATCCCCCGCTGAACCGCCCTGCCCGAGCGCGCGCCGGGATCGCCGCTTTCTTCGCCCGGCACCGTACCGCCACCCGGATCGCGGCGGCTGCCGGCCTGTTTGCGCTGCTCGGCACCGGCGCCGTTGTCGCCAGCGCGGCCACCGGCGCCCCGGCGCCTCTCCGACCCGCGGCGGCCGGAAGCAGCACAAGCACGACCACGAGCACGCCCGCTCCGAGCGAGGCGCCCCCGCCGGCCCGCCCGGTGCCGACCGCGGCCACGGCGGCAAGCCCGCTGCGCACCTGCTCCGTCGCCGACCTGGCCGCCGATCCGAGGCTCGCGAACTTCCAGGCCCAGGTCGTCAACGCGACCACCGGAGAGGTGCTCTTCGACCGCGGCGGCGACACCCCGTCGCGCACCGCCAGCGTGCTCAAGGTGCTGACCAGCGCGGCCGCGCTCCGCGTCCTCGGCCACGACTACCGCGCCACGACGACCGTGGTCGCCGGCAGCGCGCCGGGATCGGTGGTCCTCGTCGGCGGGGGAGACCTGACCCTGTCCCGCACGCCCTCCGGCGAAGAATCCGTGTACGCCGGGGCCGCCCATCTCGACCAGCTGGCCGACCAGACCATCGCGGCCTGGCAGGCCGACCCCGCGAACCCGCCGCTCACCTCCCTCATCCTCGACTCCTCCCTGTTCGGCGGCCCCGGCTGGGACCCGAGCTGGGACCGCAAGGAACTCTCCGACGGCTACATGCCAGAGATCACGGCGCTCCAGGTCGACGGCGACCGGGACAACCCCTCGCGCAGCACCTCCGCGCGCAGCGGCGACCCGGTCGGGCGGGCCGGTGCGGCCTTCGCGGACGAGCTGGGCGGCGGTGTCAGCGTCAGCCGTGGCACGGCCCCGGCCGGCGCCCGCCAGCTCGCATCCGTGCAGTCGCAGCCGGTGTCGACGCTCATCCAGCAGTCCCTGACCGTCTCGGACAACGCGCTCGCGGAGATGCTCGCCCGCCTGGTCGCGGTCAAGTCCGGGGCCGGCAACACGTTCGAGTCCCTGCAGCAGTCCACCGTCGCCGGACTCGCCCCCTACGGCCTCGACACCTCGGGGATCCTGATCGCCGACGGGTCGGGACTGAGCGACGACAACGCCGTGCCGCCGTCCTACCTGACCCGCCTGTTCATCAAGATCAACGCCCGCGAGGGCAACCTCGGGGTCATCTTCGACGGTCTGCCCGTGGCCGGCGGGCCCAGCGGATCGCTGTCCTACAGCGACCGGTTCACGGGCGAGAACGCGGTCGCCGACGGCGCCGTCTTCGCCAAGACCGGCTGGATCGACACCGGGTACACGCTCTCGGGAATCATCCACGCCGCCGACGGCACGCCGCTCACCTTCGCCGTTTACGCGCTCGGTGATGTGAGCGATAATGCGAAGCAGGCGCTCGACACCATCACCGCAGGCTTCTTCCGCTGCGGCGACAACCTGTCGAACACCTGACCAGCCAACACCTAACCAGCCAACACCTAACCAGCCAACACCTGACCAGTCAGCCACTGACCGGCTGATCGACGCATCCGCCGAGCGAAGGAGCCACCCCGTGACCAGGGCCCTGTTCATCATCGACGTTCAGAACGACTTCACCGAGGGCGGTGCCCTCGCCGTGGAGGGCGGGTCTGCGGTCGCCGCGGGAGTGAGTGCGCTGCTGGCGGCGCATCCGGATGCCTACGACGCCGTCTTCGCGTCCCGCGACTGGCATGACCCCGACAGCGACAACGCCGGCCACTTCGCCCTGTCGGGCGAGCCCGACTTCACGGGCACCTGGCCGGTGCACTGCGTGGCCGGGACCCCCGGCGCCGAGTACCACCCGTCGTTGTTGCTGCCCGATACCACCATCCACATCCGCAAGGGCCAGGGCCGACCCGGCTACTCGATCTTCGACGGCGTCTCGGAGGGCGGGGAGAAGACCGGCGAGCTGCTCATCGCCAACGGCGTGACGGACATCGACATCGTCGGCCTCGCCACCGACCACTGCGTGCGTGCCTCCGGCCTGGACGCGCTCGAGCACGGGCAGCACCTGCGGGTGCTGACCGACCTCGTGGCCGGCGTCGCCCCGCAATCGAGCGACGCGGCCCTGGCCGAACTGGCCCACGCCGGTGCGGTGCTCGTCACGTCCGACGTGGTCGACTAGGCGTGGTCGGGGAAGGCTCAACCAACGGGTCGGATTCGGGGGCCGGCGCCGGCATCGGCATGGCCGCGGACACGGCGTACGCCCGGCGCCTCGACGGCGTGCGCATTGCGTACGACGTCGCGCCGGGGGAGCGCCCCATCCTGCTGGTGCACGGGTTCGCGTCGACGGCCGAGATCACCTGGGCCGGCACGGGCTGGGTGCGGGCGCTGCAGGACGCGGGGCGCGGCGTGATCACGCCGGACCTGCGCGGTCACGGCCGCAGCGACAAACCGCATCGCGGCATCGACTACGTGCCGCGGCAGCTCGCCGCCGACCTCGTCGTCGTGCTCGACGCCCTCGGCCTGGACCAGGTCGACGTCGTCGCCTATTCCATGGGTGCGAGGGTGGCCGCGGCCCTGGCCCGGCTGGCCCCGGAGCGGGTGCGCCGCATGGTTCTCGGCGGGGCGGGACCGGTCGAACTGTTCGAGACCTGGGACACGGATGCCGTGCGCCGCTTCGTCGCCGACGACACCCTCCCCACCGAACCGACGATCGCGGCGGTGTTCGGTTCGGCGTTCAGAGCCGGCGCCGACCGTGAGGCCCTCGCGGCCTGCGTGCTGGGTGTGGCCGGCGCCACGCTCGAGGTGCCCGCCGAGATCCCCGTGCTCTACGTCGCCGGCGGCGCGGACGCCATCCCCACCGGGGTGGCCGACCTCGCCCGCGCGCGCGGATCCGAGTACCGCGAGCTGCCCGGCCGGGACCACGTGAACACGCTCACCTCCCGCGAGTTCAAACGGGCCGCGCTGGAGTTCCTGGCCTGAGCCCCTGCCCAGGTCATCGCCGGGGCGGATGCATGCTCCACGTTCAGGCGCACACAGAAGTGGTGGGCGAGCCGTAGCCCGCCCACCACTGTCTGAGCCACCCGATCAGGCGGTCGGCGCCGCCCGCAGGTCGTCCCACGAGATGGTCATCGGGGCCGGCATCCCGGTGCGGCTCAGGTAGGTGTACAGCCCGAGGGATCCCGCGGACTGCAGCCCCGCGGTGTTGTCGGTCTGCGTTCCCTGCCAGGTCGCCGGCTCGGCAGCCCCCGCCTTCCAGACCTTCGCCTGGATGGTGGTCGGAGCCGTCCCGGTCACCTGCACCCGGAACTGCAGCCGGTCCCCGGTGTTGAGGGTGACACCGGTGGCAATCGTGGAGCCGATCAGCTGATCGTTGTTGCGCACCAGCTGGAGCTGGACCGCCCCGGTGGTGCCCACCACGACCCGCGCACCGTAGGAGTTGGTACCGACCTGCCGGCCGATCACTCCCACGTAGACGCTGCTCGCCGTGGGTCGGGGGAACGCCACCGAGGCAGTGAGGTCGGTGCTCGTCGAGGACACGCCCCCGAGGACCGCCGTGCGGATCGCCCCCGCCGCCACGTTGACCGTGCCCGTTCCGCCGTTCACTGCGAAGTCGGAAGCGGTCCCGGTCACCGTCCAGGCGCCGCCCGTGTCCGCGCTGCCGAAGCCGTTGGTCGTGGTGCGACCGAAGGCGTCAGTGGCGAAGGCGGCCGGCCCCGGCGGCGGCGGCGTGACCGGCCCGGTCACGGTCACCGGGTGGGTGACCGGGGCCGACGTTGCGCCCTTGTCATCCTTCACGATGAGACTGACCTGGTAGGTGTTGCCCGCGCCGTAGGTGTGGCTCGTGGTGGGTGTGGCGGTGGTGGCCGTCGTCCCGTCGCCGAAGTCCCAGGCGTAGGACGCGACCGTCCCGTCCGAGTCCTTCGAGGCGCTGCCGTCGAAGCTCGCGGCAAGCCCGTTGGGGGTCCCGGTGAACTCCGCCGTCGGTGCGGCGTTGGTCGCCGGGGGTTCCGTCGGGGCCGAGCCCGTCGCACCGGCCCACAGGTCGTCGAAGGAGACGACGAGTGAGGTCGGCGTGGCGGAGCTGCTGAGGTAGCTGTACAGGCCGATGGAGCCGGCCGACTGCAGTCCGGCGGTCGCATCGGTGACGGTGGCCTGCCAGTTCGCCGGCTCCGCGGTGCCCACCTTCCAGACCTTCGCCTGGATGGTGGTCGGAGACGTCCCCGTCACCTGTAGCCTGAACTGGAGCCGATCACCGGTGGCGTAGGTGAGACCGGCGACGGTCACCGCCCGCATCTGGATATCGGTGTTTCTCACCAGCTGCAGCTGCACCGACCCATTGGCGCCGATGACGGCTCGTGTCCCGTAGGTCGCGGTGCCCACCCGGCGGCCGATCAGGCCGACGTAGTTGCTGCTCGCGGACTGTCGGGGGAACCCCACGGTCGCCCGCACCTCGGTATCCGATGAGGACACCGACGCCAGGTAGGCGAAACGGTTGCTGCCCCGCGGCAGTGTGATGTTCGCCGTCCCGCCGCTCACCGCGAAGTTGCTCGCGGTTCCGCTGACGGTCCATGCCCCACCGGTCTCGGCGGTGCCGAACCCGTTGGTGCTCGACCGGGTGAACGAGTCCTGCGCCAGCGCCGTGCCCGCGGGGGGTGTGACGCTCCCGACGGTGACCGAGCGTATGGTCGTGCCCGTGGCGCCGCCGTTGTCCGTCACCGTGAGCGTCACCGTGTAGGTGCCGGCCGTGGCGTAGGTGTGGGTCGCCGTGACCCCGGTGCCCGCGGCGGTGTTATCGCCCCAGTTCCAGGAGTAGCCGGTGACGGATCCGTTCGGGTCGCTCGACGTGGAGCCGTCCACACTCACTCCGAGCCCGTTCGGGGTCGCGGTGAACGCGGCGGTCGGCGGGGTGTTCGTCGGTGTGCCACCCGCGGTGTTCACCAATCCGGGGGTGCCGCCCGTGGTCGAGGTCGCCCGCCAGTTGGCCGGGTCCGCGTTGTCCGCGGTCGGTGACACCAGCTCCAGGGAGGGGCCGCCGGTTGCCGCCGGCCACGGCGCGGTCGCGCCGTAGGTCACCGTGTCGACGACGTTCGCGCCGTTCATCAGGGTGAGCGCCTCGCCGTCGCCGCTGAGGTCGCCGACGAACTCGCCGCCGACCAGCCGGTTCCCGGTGGGGTACGCGGCACTGAAGGCCTTGTCGTTTTCGACGAACACCATGCGACCGCCGGCCGGGATGACCGTGCCGGGCTGAATCGTCAGGTTGACCCCGTTACTGATCTTCCAGCCCGAGATGTCGACCGCCGTGGTGCCCGGGTTCGCGAGCTCCAGCCAGTCGCCGCCGGTGTTCGCCGCGCTGTGCATGATCTCGTTGATCACGACGGCAGCGTTCGCCGACTGTGAGGTCGGGACCGGCTTTCCGGTGCCCGTGTTGTTGTTGATCGCGTTGCGGCGGTCGGCCAGGCCGGCGAGGAAGGCCGTCCGGGCAGACGCCGGAGTGTAACCGCCCCACTTGGCACGGTCGAGGTTCCAGTCGGCCTGCGTCTTGGACGTGATCGCGTCCCACTGCGCCTCGTACTGGCCGGGTGGGAGGAACTGGTCGGCCAGGGTGCGGAGGTGGCGGTAGAACATCTCCTTGATCTCGGGGTAGGCGAGCATCGCCTGCGTGAAGTTATTGGAGG
Source organism: Cryobacterium sp. TmT2-59 (assembly GCF_004403545.1). Taxonomy (NCBI): domain Bacteria; kingdom Bacillati; phylum Actinomycetota; class Actinomycetes; order Micrococcales; family Microbacteriaceae; genus Cryobacterium; species Cryobacterium sp. TmT2-59. Next base: position 7,533 of record NZ_SOGM01000029.1, read on the forward strand.
TGTCCGGGGTCAGGAACAGTCCCTTGCCGTCGCTGGCCGGCGTGGTGAAGGTCCAGTTGAGGTCCCACTGCCACATCTCCCAACGGCCGGTGCCGGCGGTGTCGCGCGCGATCCACCAGTTGTACCACCCGCTGTCCTGGTGGCGGATGATCGAGTTGGTCGCCATGTAGTTGACGAGCTCGGGGACGTTCACGTTCTTGTAGATCCAGGCCTGCTGCGCGGCGGACGGGTTGGCGTCCACCGTGTTGGACAGGGTCCACGCATCCGTGAAGTCCTCGCTCTTTCGGGTCTTCTTGTCCAGCCAGGCGTTCGCCTCGAGGACGGCCGGGGAGGACGTCGCGCCGAGGCTTCCGGCATCGCCCTTGTAGATCGCCCAGTCGCTGACGCCCTGGGCGTCGCGCCAGGAGCCGTCCATGGTCTCCATGATGCGGCCGAGGCTCCAGAAGGCGCCGTTCCGCTGGGTGCGGACGGGGAGGATGTTGAGGCCGCGGTTGCCGGCGGCACGCACGGTCGCCCAGGAGACGTCGGCGAAGTTGTCGGAGTAGTTCTGGAGGGCGAACTCGTCGAGCGGGTACGGGAGCGCGCCGCCCAGGTCGAACGTGTACCCCTTGGGGAGCTCGACCTTCCAGTTGACCTTGGCGGCCGTGCGTGAGGTGTTTCCGCGCACGTTCATCAGCGCGTTGTCGATGACCTGCCCGTTGTACGACCACACGGCCGCACCCTGGAAGTCGTCCGTCCGGTGGTTGGCGAGGATGTCGTTGTAGACGGAATCGGCCATGAACCACTCGATGACCGGCAGCTGGGTGCTGACGCCCGACGTCACGACGACGCCGAGGTATCTGATCGACGCACCGTCCGCGGGAAGGGAATACGCGACGCCCGCGGCGTCGGCCTCGATCCGGTACCGGACGAGATTGCCGGCAGCCTGGCCGGAGATGGTGGCGGAGTAGACGCCGTCACCCGCTCCGCCCGGGCTAGCCGCATCGTCGCGGAACGGGAGGGAGGCGTCCGCGCCGAACATGACCTTGTAGACGAGGTTCGCACTCGATCCGGGCTTCAGCCGGGCCGAGACGGTGATGGGCTCGTTGGGTGCCGGGCGCGCCGGGGTGGCGGTGACCTCGGTGATTTCCGGGGTTGGGCCCGCGCCGTTGATCGAGTTCACCTTGCCGGGGGTGCCGAGGTTCACGGCGCTGGCGCCCCAGCTGGCCGCCTGCGTGTTGTCGGAGAGGAGGTCGCTAAGCTCGAGCGTCGGTCCGGTTCCGTCGGGGGACGCGGGCCAGCCGGGGAGGCCGGCGTCGGAGTACGTCACCGTGTCGACGGTGGCCGCCGAGGCATCCTTCACGGTGATGATGCCGGTGCTGTTCTTCAACTTCGTCAAGGCGCCGTACACGGCGTTGGGTGCGAACCCGTTGGTCGTCTGGAATTGGACGGCATTGGCCGCCACGACGAAGTAGCCGTGTGCGGGAATCGTGGACCCCGCGGGGAACGTCGCGGTGACGGCGTCGGTGATGGTCCAGCCCGAGACGTCGATGGCGCTCGAGGACGTGTTCGTCAGCTCGAACCAGTCGTCGGCGTCCAGGTCTGAGGCGGCGTGGTAATTGATCTCGGAGATCACCACCCCGCCGGGTTCGGCGAATGCCGGGGTGGCGACGAGCACCGATCCGGCGATCGTGGCGAGAACAACAGCGATGGAGGCGCCGCGCGCCACTCGTCCAGCCGTCATTGGATGACCCTTCAATGGAAGGTGGGAGCCCCGGTGGGTAGCCGGCAGCCCGCGCCGTTCGGGTGGACGGCGTCGCAGGGGACAGTATCCGGAGACTCACCGAAAAGCTACCCAATTCGGTCGGCCCCCCGACGAGCCGGCGATCAGCCGGTGGGTCCGGCGGAGAGGTTGTCGAAGGTGATGGGGAGGCTGGTGGAGGTGCTGCTGCTGCTGAGGTAGCTGTAGAGGCCGATGGAGCCGGCGGTCTGGAGTGCGCTGGTGGTGTCGGTGATGCTGGCCTGCCAGGCTCCGGGCTCGGTCGTGCCGGTCTTCCAGACCCTGGCCTGGATGGTGGTCGGTGAGGTGCCGGTGACCTGGAGCCGGAACTGGAGCTGGTCGCCGGAGTTGAAGGTGAGGCCGGTCACGCTGACCGAGCGCAGCACGGTGTCGGTGCTGCGCTGGAGTTGCAGTTGAACGGATCCGGCGGAGCTCACGACGGCCCGGGCGCCGTAGCTGCCGGTGCCCACGCGGCGGCCGATCAGGCCCACGTAGGCACTCGAGGATCCGGGCCGGTTGAACGTAACGGTGGCCGTCATCTCGGTGTCGGTGGCGGACACCCCGGTGAGGTAGGCGTATCGGTTCGCGCCGCGGGGAAGGGCGATGGTGCCGGTGCCGCCGGTGACGGAGAAGTTCGCGGCGGTGCCGCTGGTCGTCCAGGCCCCACCCGTGTCGGCGGTGCCGAACCCGTTCGCCACGGTGCGGGTGAACGAGTCCGTCGCGTAGGCGGTTCCGGCCGGCGGCGGAGGAGGCGGAGGCGGAGGCGGCGGAGGGGTGCCCGGGTCGGTGACGGTGACGCCGTGCGTGATCGTCCCGGTCGCCCCGCCGTTATCCTGAACGGTCAGGGTCACCTGGTATGTGCCCGCCGCGGCATACGGGTGGCTTGCCGTTGCCCCGGTGCCGGTCGCGCCGTCGCCGAAGTCCCACGAGTAGGACGCGATCGTGCCGTCCGAGTCGCTCGATCCGGACGCGTCGAACGACGCGGTGAGGTCGGCCACGGTGCTGGAGAACGCCGCCACGGGCGCCACGTTCGCCGGCGGCGGCGGCGGGGTCGAACTGTACGGAATCCGCTGGATCTGCAGCACGTTCGGCGTACCGACCACCGATATCTTCGCCCATTCCGACGTTCCGCCCTGGACGGTGATGCGAGTGAAGTTCGGCACCTTCACCGTGCCGTAGAAGGACGTCCACTTGTTGTCGGTCCGGTTGAGAGGCTGGTCGTTGACGAACCCGTGAGTGTCGCCGTTGAACAGGAAGACGGGCTTGCCGAAGCTGAGGCTGTCCGTCGCGAGTGCCGTCACGATCGGCTGGAACGCCTGCTTGTAGGTCGAGTTCCCGGTGCCCGGGATGAACATATCCGCCTGGGTGAGAAAGACCACCGCGCGGCTGCCGTTGGCCTTCGCGTTCGCGACGGCGGTGTGGATCTCGGAGATGACCGCGTTCGTTCGGGCGGTGACCTCGTCCCTCTGGGCGGTGCCCACGCTGGATGAGCCGGACCAGGTGTTGAGGTCGTTGTTGCTGCCGACGATGTGCAGCATCGCGAACGTCAGGGCGCCCTGCTGGAAGGTGACGTTCTCCGGGTAGCCCGCCTGTGCGGTCACCGCCATCTTGTTCTGGCCGAGCGTGACGCCGGGGTTCGGGAAGAAGATGGAGCGGAGCGCCGCCAGACGCTCGAGCGGGTTGCCGGCTCCGACCAGGGCGCGTGAGCAGTCGGCCCACTCATTGTCGCCGGGGGTGTACATCATCGGATCGGAGAAGGTGTTGAAATGGTTCCTGATCAGGGAGTAGTAGGAATTGGAGCAGTCCAGCGGACTGCTGATGTCGCCGACATGGAACACGGTTTGCACCGCGGGGTCTGCGTTGATGTTCGCGATCTCGGTGGGGAGCTGGCTGAGCTGCGTCGAGCCGTACGGGACATCCCCGATGACGGCGAACGTAAGCGGATCGGCCGCAGCGGCGGGGGCGGCCAGGCCGAGGATCGAGGCGGCGGCAACGGCTGCGGTAATGGCGACGGAGAGGGTGCTCGGCATACGGCGCACGGGAGACTCCCATTAACGTGGGGTGTAGACGGGGTCGATCGGCTAAAGGAACGGTACACCCGACGGGACGTCGTCGCCAGTGATTGGTTCACCGCCGTCTGGCGAAGCGAGCCGTGCTGCCTCCCGTAGGGTGGGCAATGCGTGCCTCGCCGCCGAAGCCGCCGAATGCCGACCGGGGGACCGTCATGACAACCGACATCCAGGATGCGACGCGAAAAACGCCGATGGGCGCGGTCTCGACCGGCCCGACCACCGGTGCGGGCTCGACGGCCGGGCGGCACTGGCTGGCACCGGCGGCGGCGATCTTCGCGGTCGCCTGGGGCGGCAACGAGTTCACCCCGCTGCTGGTGATGTACCGCCAGGCCGACGGGTTCTCGAACCAGCTGGCGAACCTGCTGCTCGGCGCCTACGTGCTCGGCATCATCCCGGCGCTGCTGATCGCCGGACCGCTGTCTGACCGGTTCGGCCGCCGGCCGCTGATGCTGCCCGCGCCCTGGATCGCGATCGGGGGGAGCGTGCTGCTGGCGCTGTCCGCGGGCAACGTGCCGATGCTGCTGGCCGGCCGCATCCTCTCCGGCGTCGCCCTCGGCCTGGCCATGGCCGTCGGCACCAGCTGGGTGAAGGAACTGTCCGCGAAACCGTTCGACCTCCGGGCCGACCGGGCCTCGGGGGCGCGGCGGGCGACGATCGCGCTGTCCCTCGGGTTCGCCCTCGGGGCGGCGAGCTCCGGCGCGCTGGCCCAGTGGGCCCCCTTCCCCGGCGTGCTGCCCTACGCCGCGCACACGGTCATCGCCGTGGTGTTCGGCCTGCTGCTGCTGCGCACCCCGGAGTCCCGGGGCCGGGGCATCGCGGCCCGCCCCCTGCCGGCGGCCCACCCGGCCACCTCCCCGTACCCGCGATTCCTGCTCCTGATCGTGCCCGTGGCACCCTGGGTCTTCGGAACGGCCACGACCGCGTACGCCGTGCTGCCCGCACTGGCCGCCGGACAGATCCCGTCCGCGCCGGTCGCGTTCGCGGCCCTGCTCTGCGTGGTGGCACTCGTGGCGGGCGCGTCCCTGCAACTGTTCAGCCACCGCATCACCGCGGGGCACAACGCCCGCGGCATCATGGTCGCCCTGATGCTGACCGTTGGGTCTTTGCTGCTCGCATCCGTCGCCGTGAACCCGCCCCGGCTGTGGCTGATCCTGCCGGCCGCGGCCCTCCTCGGCGCCGCCTACGGCCTGCTGATGGTGTCGGGCCTGCAGGAGGTGCAGCGGATCGCGCCGCCGGACCACCTGGCCCGGCTGACCGCCGTCTACTACGGCATCACCTACCTCGGCTTCTTCGTGCCGCTGGGACTGTCCCTGCTCGAGCCCTGGCTCAGCTACCAGGTCATGTTCGCGGGCGGGGCTGCCGTGTCGGCGGTGTCGCTGGGGCTGGTCATGGTCATCTTCCGCCGGGACATCTCGCTGCACCGCGCGGCCGCCCGGGACGCATCCGTCTGACCGCACCGAAATCCAGCCGCACCGAAATGTTTTTCTATGCATGTGCATCCGTTTTCGGGCTGGCGGGAGAAGTAAGGGTAAGAGAGGGACAGATTCCCTCCCCAGAATGACCCCCCTTACAGACCCAAGCAGGAGGAAACGATGCACAAGTCCCTCAAGATCGGCATGACGGCCGGGGCCCTCGGCGCCCTCGTCGCGCTCGGCGGTATCGCACCGGCCCAGGCGGCCGACGACGTCGCGAAGCTGTCCGTGCTGCACGGAGTTCCCGGCCTCACCGTCGACGTCTACGTGAACGACAAGCTCACCCTCGACGACTTCAAGCCGGGCGACCTCGCCGGCCCGCTCGATCTCGCCGCCGGCACCTACAAGGTCGCCATCACCGCATCCGATGCGACGGATGCCAGCGCTCCCGTGATCGGGCCGGTGGACCTTCCGCTCGAGGCCGGCAAGAACTACACCGCCGCGGCTCACCTCCAGGCGGACGGCAAACCCACCGCGACGCTGTTCACCAACGACATCTCGCAGCTCGCCGCCGGTGAGGGCCGTCTGACGGTTCGCCACGTGGCCGCCGCCCCCGCGGTCGACGTCCTGGCCAACGGCGCCGCGGCGATCACCAATCTGGTGAACCCGAACGAGTCGATGCTCGTGCTGCCGGCCGGCACCATCTCGGCCGCCGTCGCCGCGACCGGAACCACCGACCCGGTGATCGGCCCGGCAGACGTCAACGTCGCCGAGGGCACGAACACGATCGTCTACGCCTGGGGCAGCCTGACCGACAAAAACCTGGCGCTCGCCGTGCAGACGATCAACGGGCTCCACTCGAACCCGGACAGCATCCCCGCCGGTGAGGGCGGCCTCGTCGCCACCAACCAGACCGGCAAATCGACCGGACTGATGGTCGGCGGTTTCGCGGCCCTCATGATGGGGCTCGTCGCCGCAGCCGTTGTCGGCATGCGCCGCGCCGCCGGCGCCCGCCGCTGACACCCGCCGGACGAGGAACAGACACCATGAGAGCCACAGCGGGCAGCATCCCAGCGCTCGCTGTGGCTCTCGTGCTGCTCACCGGCTGCACCCCCGCCCCGGGCGAAGCCCCGAGTGCGCCCTGGAACTGATCTCGCTCCAGCACACGGTGGCCGTCGGCCGGTCCGTCCGCACAGTGCGACTCGTCGAGCCCGGCGACCAGGTCTGGGGGCGGATCCACTCCGCACTCGGCCTGACCGACGCCGTTGCCGCGTCGCCGCGGCTCGCCGACTACGCTTCGGCGGCCGAGCCGGCCGAGCCGGCCGCGCTCACCGAACCTGCCGAGCCGGCCGAGCTCGCCGAACCGGGAGCGGAGTCCGAGCCGTCCGCAGCTGCAGAGCCTGCCGAGCCGGGAGCGAGAGCCGAGCCGTCGGCAACTGCCGAGCCCGAGCCCGAGCGCGCCGCCGTAGCCGAGCCTGGACCGACCCCTGGTCCTGACCAGGCGGGACAGTCGGCATCCGTCACCGATATCGGGGCCGGGTCGCGATCGCACGCCCGTCACCGTCGTCGCCGGGTCTGGCTGCCCGTGGCGGTGGCGTCGGGAATCGTCGGCCTCGTCGGAGGAATCGGCGGCGGAATCTGGTGGGAATCCCTCCGGCAACAGGCCCCGGCACCGGTGATTGCGACGGCCGAACTGGACCCGTTCCCCGGCTGGACGGCCAGCGGCGTCGCCCAGGTCGAGAAGACGGCCGATGGCCACCGCGAGGTGGTGGTCGATGTCACCGGGGCGACGGATGCCGGGCTCCGGGAAGTGTGGCTGATCAAGTCGGACGCGTCCGGGCTGATCAGCATCGGCCTGCTCGACGGTGACAGTGGCCACTTCGCCATTCCGGACGGAGTGGACCTGTCCGAGTTCCCGCTGGTCGACGTGTCCGCCGAGCCCGACGACGGCAACCCGGCGCACTCCGGCGACTCGATCGTGCGCGGCGAGCTCCGCACAGTCTGACCCGCTGACCCGCTCCGCCCCACCCTCTCCGCAGAGTCTGACCCGCCCGCAGTCCGCCCCCGATAGTGCCCGTTCCGGTCGAGAGTGCCCGTTCCAACGGGCACTCTCGACCGGAACGGGCACACTCACGAGACGGGGAGCGGCCGGAGTGGGCCGCTAGAGCGTGTTGCCCAGCTTGAAGCCGTGCTCGACGTCGTCCTTACGGGTGTACGAGAAGCCGTCGGCGCCGACCGTGACGGCCATCTCGCTGGACTCGGTGCGGGCGATCACCGGCTGCGGGTTGCCGTCCAGGTCGAGCACGAGCGAGGCATCCGTGTACCAGCTGGGCACGACCGGGTTGCCCCACCAGTCGCGGCGCTGGTTGTCGTGCACGTCCCAGGTGACGACGGGGTTGTCCGGGTCGCCGGTGTAGTAGTCCTGCGTGTAGATCTCCACCCGGTGGCCGTCGGGGTCGCGCAGGTAGAGGTAGAACGCGTTCGAGACGCCGTGGCGGCCCGGGCCGCGCTCGATCACGTCGGACATCCGCAGGGCGCCGAGCTTGTCGCAGATGTAGATGATGTTGTGCTTCTCGTGCGTGGAGAAGGCGATGTGGTGCATCCGCGGGCCGTCGCCGCCGGTCAGGGCGGTGTCGTGCACGGTGTCCTTGCGGCGCATCCAGGCCGCGTAGGTGACGCCGTCATCGTCCTGGATGTCTTCGGTGACCCGGAAGCCGAGGTCCTCGAGGTAGCCGCGGCCGCGTCCCACGTCGGGGGTGACCTGGTTGAAGTGGTCCAGGCGCACCAGGGCGCCGGGGCCCTGCAGGTCGTAGCGCCAGGCGAGGCGTTCGACGTGCTCCACGGAGTAGAAGAACTCGTAGGGGAAGCCGAGCGGGTCCTCGACCCGCACGGAGTCTCCGATGCCCTTGACGAACCCGTTCGTGCGGCGCTCGGTGCGGCAGCCGAGCTCCTGGTACCAGGCCTCGGCCAGGCCCACATCTTCGGGGGCGCGCACCCGGAACGCCATCGCGGCGACGGCGGCGACGGGGCCCTGGCGCAGCACGAGGTTGTGGTGGATGAACTCCTCGAAGCTGCGCAGGTAGATTTCGGTGTCGCTCTCCTCGGTCACGACGAGGCCGAGCACGTCGACGTAGAACGCGCGCGAGCGGGCCAGGTCGGTGACGACGATGTCCATGTAGGCGCAGCGCAGGATGTCCGGCGGGGTCGCGGTGGGCGTGGGGATGGGGGTGGTGGTCATGGAATCCTCCTCGTTGAGTTTCAGTCGTTTGGCGTAGTGGCGGGGAATCAGGTGAGGGGTCCCAAATCGACCTTCGCAGGGCCAAGGAAGGTCGATATGGGACCCCTCACGCGATCGGAAGGGGGTTAGTGCGCGCCGAAGCGGGCGGTGTGCACGGACCCGAGGGTCACGTGCACGGCCTGCTGCTCGGTGTAGAAGTCGATCGACCGGTAGCCGCCCTCGTGGCCGAGACCGGAGGCCTTCACCCCGCCGAACGGGGTGCGCAGGTCCCGCACATTGTGCGAGTTGAGCCAGACCATGCCGGCCTCGATCGACTGCGCGAAGGTGTGCGCCCGGGTGAGGTTGCTGGTCCAGATGTAGGCGGCCAGGCCGTACTTGACGCCGTTGGCCAGCTCGAGGGCCTCCTCGTCGGTGTCGAACGGGGTGATCGCCACGACGGGTCCGAAGATCTCCTCCTGGAAGATGCGGGCGGTCGGGGCGACATCCGCGAACACGGTCGGGGAGACGTAGTTGCCCTCCGGCAGGTTCTCCGGGCGACCGCCACCGGCGAGCAGCCGGCCCTCGGACTTGCCGATCTCGACGTAGCTCATCACCTTCGCGTAGTGCTCGGGGTGCACGAGCGCGCCGACCTCGGTCTTCGGATCGTGCGGGTCGCCGACCACGATGTTGGCTGCGCGGGCCGCGTAGCGGTCGCAGAAGTCCTCGTAGATGGGGCGTTCCACCAGGATCCGGCTGCTGGCAGTGCAGCGCTCGCCGTTGAGCGAGAACACCCCGAACAGGGTCGAGTCGAGCGCGGCATCGAGGTCGGCGTCGGCGAAGACGACGGCCGGGGACTTGCCGCCGAGCTCCATCGACATGCCCTTGAGGTTCGCGGCGCAGTTGCGGTAGATGGTCTGGCCCGTGGTCGTCTCGCCGGTGAACGAGATGAGGGGGACATCCGGATGCTTGACCAGCGCGTCGCCGGCCTCTTCACCGAGCCCGTTGACCAGGTTGAACACCCCGTCGGGCAGCCCGGCGGCGCGGAAGATCTCGGCCCACAGGCTCGCCGACAGCGGCGTGAACTCGGCTGGCTTGAGCACGACCGTGCAGCCGGAGGCCAGCGCGGGGGCGAGCTTCCAGCTCTCCAGCATGAAGGGGGTGTTCCACGGGGTGATCAGTCCGGCCACGCCGACCGGCTTGCGGAAGACGTAGTTGATCTGGCTGCCCGGCACCTGGTAGGTGTCGTCGGTCTGCGCCACGATCAGGTCGGCGAAGAAACGGAAGTTCTCCGCCGCGCGCTTCGCCTGGCCCAGGGCCTGGGTGATCGGGAGGCCGGTGTCGAACGTCTCGAGTTCGGCGAGGCGGGCGTCCTGGGCCTCGACGGCATCCGCGATCTTGTTCAGGATGCGGGAGCGCTCGCGCGGCTTCATGCCGGGCCACGGGCCGTTGACGAAGGCTTCGGTCGCGGCGGCGACGGCGAGGTCGATGTCTTCCTTCTGGCCGGCGGCGGCGGTGGCGTAGGTCTGGTTCGACACCGGGTCGAGCACATCGAAGGTCGCCCCGGAGACGCTGTCGACGAAGCGTCCGCCGATGAAGTGCTGGATGCGGGTGGGCAGGTTTTCGGGCACGTGCCGGCTGACCGGCGTGGTCGCCGTCGCCGTTGCGGTGGCTGGCGCTGTCTGGACTGTCTCGGTCATGGCTCAGGCCGCCTTCGGGGTGAAGCCGGCGACCTGAAAGCCGTCGACGGGGGAGAGGTACGGTTCGCCGGCGGCCAGGAGCGTCTTCATCTTCGCGATGCCCGCATCCGTCGGGGTGATCAGCGGTGGGCGCACGAAGCCGCTCTCGATCAGGCCGCGCTGTTCGAGCACCCACTTGCCCGGTGCCGGGTTGGTCTCGACGAAGAGCAGGTCGACGAGGGGGTGCAGGCCATAGTGGATGCGGCGGGCCGTCTCGATGTCGCCGGCCATCCATGCGTTGTACATCTCGACGTGCGCGACCGGCGCGATGTTGCTGGTGGCGCTGATGTAGCCGATGCCGCCGAGGGCCATCAGGGGCAGGCAGAGCAGTTCGATGCCGCTCCAGACCAGCAGCTCGGGGCCGCAGAGTTGCAGCACCCGGGAGAAGTGCTCGAAGTCCTTGGTGGTCTCCTTGACGCCGACGAAGTTGTCGAAGTCGCGGTAGAGCCGATTGATGGTCTCCGGGGCGATGTCCACGGCGGTGCGGCTGGGCACGTTGTAGGCCACGATCGGCAGGTCCGGGAACTCCTCGGCGACGGTCTTGTACCAGACGTAGAGGGCTTCCTGGGTGGGCCGGGCGTAGTAGGGGGTGATGATCAGGGCGGCGTCGACGCCGGCGTCCCGGGCCGCGGCGGTCAGCTCGAGGGTCTCGTCGAGCTTGGCGGAACCGGTGCCGGGCATGAAGGGCACCCGGTCGCCGATCGCGGCGGCGACCGTGCGGATGGCGGCGGCGCGCTCGGCGATGGTCTGCGAGCTCGGCTCGCCGGTGGAGCCGCCGAGCGAGATGCCGTGGGTGCCGGAGGCGAGCTGCCAGTTCACCAGGTTGGTGAGTCCGGCGTGGTCGACGGCGCCGTCGGCGGTGAACGGGCTCATCAGCGGCGCGATGGAGCCCTTGATCTGGCTCGGGTCGGTGCGGAACTTCATTGTTTTTCCCTTCGGAGCAAGTGTGGTCAAGTCGTTCAAGACCCGGTGAGTGTGCCCGTTCCGGTCGAGAGTGACCGGTGCAACGGGCACTCTCGACCGGAACGGGCACAGGTAGAGGTGGGTTAGGCGGGTGCGGGTGCGGGTGCGGGTGCGGGTGCGGGTGCTGCTGCGGATGCGGCGGCGGCGGGGTGCTGCCGGGCCAGGAAGGCGTCGAGGGTGCCGAGCCGGTGGTTGCGCGCGGCGAGTTCGACCTGCAGGGGGTCGGCCCCGTTCTCGATCAGGTCGAGCAGGGCCGCGTGTTCGGCGACCGACTCCTGGGCGCGGCCGGGCACGAAACTGAACGTCGATTCGCGCAGGGTGCCGAGCCGGCTCCAGCCGCGGTGCACCAGATCGAGGACGTGCGCGTTCGGGCACGCCTCGAACAGGGCCGAGTGGAAGTCGCGGTTGAGCCGGGTGAAACTGACCGGGTCGAAGTGGTCCAGGCAGTCGGCCATCTCCGCGTTGATCAGCCGGGCGCGTTCGAGCGTGTCCGCGTCCATCAGCGGCGCGGACAGCGCCGTGGCGTAGCCCTCGACCAGGCCGAGGGTCTGCATCGTGTAGACGTATTCGGTGGCGTCGAGCATGGCCACCTGGGCGCCGATGTTGCGCTCGAACGTGACCAGGCCTTCGGCCTCCAGCAAACGGATGGCCTCCCGCACCGGCACCGTGCTGACGCCCAGCTCGCGGGCGATCTGCCCGAGCACGAGGCGGTAGCCCGGGCTGAAGCTGCCGTCGGTGATGCGCTCCCGGATCCACTGGTGGGCGAGCTGCGCCTTGCTCAGGGACGCATCCGTGGTCTGGGCGCCGGTCGAGATCGTCATGCCTGCTCCTTCGCCCAGTCCCGGAAGCGCGCCTTCCAGTCCGCGTTCATCGGGTAGAGCCCGTCGACGCCGTGCCCGGCCGCGACCATGGCGGCGATGAACGTCTCCTCGTGCTCCTGCACGATGGCGGCGGCCACGACCTCCTCGACCAGGTGCGGCGGGATCACGAGCACCCCGTCCGCGTCGCCCACGATCACGTCGCCGGGCTGCACGGAGGCGCCGCCGCAGGCGATGGTCAGGTCGGTGTCCCACGGCACGTGCCGGCGTCCGAGCACGGCCGGGTGCGGTCCGGCGTGGTAAGTGGGGATGGAGAGGGCGGTGACGGCCGCGAGGTCGCGCACGCCGCCATCCGTCACGATCCCGGCGGCGCCGCGCACCTGGGCGCGCAGGGCCAGAATGTCGCCGACCGTGCCCGTGCCCAGCTCGCCGCGGGCCTCGATCACGAGCACGTCGTCGGTGCCGAGCGAGTCGAACGCGCGCTTCTGGGCGTTGTACCCGCCGCCGTGCGACTCGAACAGGTCCTCCCGGGCCGGGATGTACCGCAGGGTGCGGGCCCGGCCGACCAGGCGGGCGTCCGGCCGGGTGGACCCCAGGCCGTCGATCGACACGGCGTTGAGGCCCCTCTTGCGCAACTGGGCGCTGAGGGTGGCGGTGCCGACGCTGTTGATCCGGGCCTTCAGCTCGGCCGTGAGGTCGAACGCCGGCGCGGCGACGGATGCCGGTGCGAGCCCGGCCGCCTCGGCCGACCCCCAGGCCTCGGTGCGCTGCAGATCGTCGACCAGCGGCTTCGCCCCGAAGTCCTGAAACGGCACCGATCCCGCCGTGATCGGGCTGACCAGGCGGCCGGTGCTCGGCGCTCCCGGCGCGCCCGGGGCATCCACTTCGACCTCGACCGTGTCGCCGGGCACGACCACCGAGGATCCGGCGGGCGTGCCGGTGAGGATCAGGTCGCCGGGTTCGAGGGTGATCAGCTGGGACAGGTCGGCCACGAGCCGGCCGAACCCGAAGAGCAGGTCGGCGGTCGTGTCCTCCTGGGCGAGGGTGCCGTTCACCCAGGTGCGGATGCGCAGCGCGGCCGGGTCGAGGTCCTGCGCCGACAGCAGCGCCGGGCCGACCGGGGTGAAACCGTCCCCGCCCTTCGAGCGCAGGTTCGAGCCCTTGTCCGCGTGGCGCAGGTCGTACACGCCGAAGTCGTTGGCCGCCGTGACGTGGGAGACCGCCGCCCAGCCGTCCTCGGGTGGGACGCCGCGGGTGCGGCGCCCGATGACCAGCGCGATCTCGCCCTCGAACACCAGCAACTCGCATCCGGCCGGCCGCTCGACCGGCGCGCCGCTGGAACTGAGCGACGACGCCGGCTTGAGGAAATAGGACGGCTGGCTGGGTGTGCGGCCGCGCTGGGCGGCCCGGCTCGGGTAGTTCAGGTGCAGGGCGATGATCTTGCCCGGCGTCCCGAGGGTGCTGGCGGATGTGGGTGATGTCGTCAAGTGCGGCGGCCCTTCTCGTCGTGCTGGCGTGTGTCGCGTCTGGTCGTGCGGGTGGTGCGGGTGGTGCGGGTGGTGCGGGTGGTGCGGGTGGTGCGGGTGGTGCGGGTGGTGCTGGTCGGGTCTAGTCGTGCTGGTCGGGTCTAGTCGTGCTGGGAGATGCCGAGCGGCACTCCGCGGGTCTCCTTCACCGCGGTCACGGCGATGAAGGAGATGGTGGCGAGCACCATGATGTAGATGCCGATCGACGGGGACCAGCTGGTCTCGTCCAGCAGCAGCTGTGCGATCAGCGGGGCGAAGGCGCCGCCGAGGATGGCGCCGAGGGCGTAGCCGATGGAGACGCCGGAGTAGCGCACCTGGGCCGGGAACATCTCCGCGTACAGGGCGGCCTGCGGTCCGTAGGAGAAGCCGAGGCCGCTGGCCAGGACCACGAGCGCGACCGTGAACCAGAGGATGTTGCCGGTGTCGATCAGCAGGAACATCGGGATCGCCCAGATGAACAGCCAGCCGTAGCCGAACTGGAAGGTGCGGATGCGGCCGATCCGGTCGGAGAGGATGCCGCCGAACATCGTCGACGCGAGCCAGAACACGGCGGCGATGGTGCTGGCGAGCAGCACCGGGGAGCGTTCCATGCCCAGGCCGCCGGCCTCGACCGGCTTCGTGGCGTAGGAGGAGAAGAACGCGATCAGGAGGTAACCGGCCGCGTTGTTGGCGATGAAGATCAGGGCGGTCAGGATGACCTGGCGCCAGTGGTCGGAGAAGAGCTGGCGCAGCGGGGCGGCCGATTCCTTCTTGCGGTCCTGCATCTCCTGGAAGACGGGGCTTTCGTCGACGGAGCGGCGGATGACGAAGCCGACGATGATCAGCAGCAGGGAGACGAGGAACGGGATGCGCCAGCCCCAGGAGAGGAAGGCTTCCTCGTTCATCGAGGAGGTGACGAGCAGCATCACGCCGGTCGCCAGGATGAGTCCGGTCGGCACGCCGATCTGCGGGTAGGCCCCGAAGAATCCGCGGCGGTTGACCGGGGCGTGCTCGACGCTCATCAGCGCGGCTCCGCCCCACTCGCCGCCGGCCGAGAAGCCCTGCAGGATGCGCAGCAGGATGAGCAGGATCGGTGCCCAGACGCCGATCTGCTCGAAGGTCGGCAGAAGGCCGATCAGCGCGGTGGCCGCGCCCATGATGACGAGGGTGAGCACGAGCATGGCCTTGCGGCCGAGGCGGTCGCCCAGGTGCCCGGCGACCACGGCGCCCAGCGGGCGGAACAGGAAGCTGATGCCGAGGGACGCCCAGGCGATCAGCTGCGCCAGACCGGCGTTGTCATTGGCGAGCGGGGCGAAGTACAGCCCGGCCAGCACGAGGCCGGCCGCCTGCGCGTAGATGAAGAAGTCGTACCACTCGATGGTGGTGCCCACCATCGTGCCGGCCAGGACGCGGCGTTCCTCGCGCCGTTTGGCGTTCGTCCTGTTCTCGGCCTGGGTGTGATCGGTCGTCAATGCCATGGAATACTCCTTCGTATTTCACTGCGGTCTGTGCTGTGTGAGTGCTGTGTCAGCTGCAATTCACTGCGGGTTCATGCGCGATCTCGCGCGATTCCAGAACGGTATCACAGATCGTATATTATCCAAAGGGGATTCTGGGCGAGGTGGCCTGGGGCGGCCGGTAGCCCGGCGGGGTGTGCGGGCCGCTGGCCGTGCCGGGCGGAATGCCGGTCGACGGGGCGGACCCCGACCGGATGCTGCGGGCGGGCGTGCCGGGCGTGCCGGGCGTGCCGGGCGTGCCGGGCGTGCCGGGCGTGCCGGGCGGAATGCCGGTCGAGGGCGCGGGCCCCGACCGGATGCTGCGGGATGCCGCGGGACCGGGCCGCTGGAAGTCTGGGCGCCTAACGCAGGTCGGCGGTGATGGCGGCGGCNGACCGGATGCTGCGGGATGCCGCGGGACCGGGCCGCTGGAAGTCTGGGCGCCTAACGCAGGTCGGCGGTGATGGCGGCGGCCGCAGCCGTGAGCCGGGCGCCGATCTCGGCGGCGCTGCGCCCGGTGCCGAGGTAGACCACGGCGAGGGCTGCCGGCGCCTCGCCCGGAACCGTCAGCGGCACGGCGACCGACGCCAGCCCCGGGATGACCTCGTCGTGGCTGGTGGCGAAGCCCCGTTCTCGCACGGCGTGCGCCTCGCTGCGGCGCGCCTCGTCGCCCAGCCCGGCCCACTCGTCAGCGGAGAGCACCGACTGGATGGCGATGGCCGGCGCCCCGCGATCGAGCGGATGCCGCGTGCCCGGGCGCTGCGCGACCGTCGCATGCGCCTGCCTGGGTTCGACGCTGACCAGGGTGACGACCTCCCGCCGGTCGAGCACGGCGACGAACGCCGTCATGCCTAGGTCGTTGGCGACGCTCGTCAGTTCGGGCAGCGCCGCGGACTGCAGGCCCCGGGAGACGCCGCGGGCGAGTGCGGCCATCCTCGGGCCGAGTCGGACCGCGCCGGCGGCATCCCGGATCACGACCCCGTGGTCTTCGAGCGTGCGCAGGATTCGATAGGCGATCGAGCGGTGCACGCCGAGGGCGGCGGCCACCTCGGCGATGGTCAGGGGCGTGTCGGAGTCCGCCAGAATCTCCAGCACACGGATGCCGCGGGACAGGGTCTGCGAATGCGGCACCGCTTTCGCAGCGGGCTGGCTGATCTCACTCGTTGGCGTCGACACGTCGCCATTCTTGCACCCGCGGCCCCGCGGCCCCGCGTTCTCGTCGCCCTCGCCCATGCCGTCGCCCATGCCCTCGCCCGCGCCCATGCCCTCGCGCTCGCCCTCGCCCATGCCTCCTCCCACCTCCCGTAACCTTCGCCCGTGCTAACTCCTGCAGATTGCCGGGCCGCGCAGCAACTTCCGCGGATTTCCGGGGGACCCTGCCGCGGCGGAGGCCGAATTGCAGGAGTTATGCGTTGCCTCCCGGGGCTAACTCAGGAGATTCGGTCGCGGGCGGCCGATTCCGCCCGGACGAGTGCGGCGGCAACCGGGTCTCATGGCGAATCTCCTGAGTTGGCCACCGTGCGCTGGCGCGCCGGAACTCCGGGTGAGTGAGACACGCGTGCGCTGGCGCGCTGGCGCGCTGGAACTCCGGACGAGTGAGACACCCGTGCGCTGGCGCCCTGGATCCGTGCGCCGACAGGCAAGACTCCCGGGCGAGACCGCCCTATCTTGGGGTCTAATGAGTGCGATCTGGGTGTCCGTGTCCGTGTGCGTGGTCGCTGCCATCGTGGCGGCCGGCCTGGGCGTCGTGTGCGCGCTGGCCGCGCTGCGCGGACCCGGCCGCACCCTCGTGGCCGTGCCCGCCATGGTGCTCATGGCGGCCTCGACCGTGGACATGGTCCTGCCGGGGACGCCCGGGTTGCACCCGCTGGCCTGGGTCGCGCTGATGGTCGCCGCGGCGCTGCTGGCCCTGCTCGACCGGCGACGGCGAGTCGCGGCCGCGCACCATGCCACAGCCCTGCTGCTGATGGCCGTGATGTGGGTCGCCATGCTGCCGGCCGCTACTGGTACAGGTGCCGGTACCGTCGCATCCGTCACCGCATCCGGCCCGGCGGGGCTGGTCGCCGCGGGCAGCCCCGCCAGCGACGGCGTGCTGCACGGCGTGGTGCACAGCGCGGTGCACGCGGCGGCACACGGCGGGCACGGCCTGGCGCTGTCCGGAGCGGGCGGACTGCTGCTCGGCGGTCTGGCGGCCGCGGCATCCGTCGCCCTGGCGGTCAGCGCCGTTCGGTCGGCGCGGCGCGCGGCGGGGTCGCGGGGGATCGCGGTTGCTGACAGGCTGGAGGCAGCCCAGCACGTGAGCATGGCGCTCGCGATGACGATGATGGCCGGCGGGATGCTGCTGCCCCTGTTCGGAACCTGACTGCCGGGCGACGCGCCGGCGGCCGGCCGACGGATGCGCCGCGCTCCGGAATCCCGGGACGCACCCGGAGCCGGTGGCTTGGATAGAATTTCACCGTCAACCGACGGGAAGACACGACCATGGGAGAACCAATGACGCACGTGACCGAAGCGGAGCTGCTCCAGCACGTTCCCAACGAACTGTTCATCAACGGCGAGTGGGTGCCGGCCGCCGACGGGGCGACCCTCACTGTGCACGACCCGGCCACCGGCAAGGTCATCAAGACCATTGCCAGCGCCGGGGTCGCGGATGGCGCCGCCGCCCTCGACGCCGCCGTCGACGCGCAGGCCAGCTGGGCCGCCACCCCGCCGCGCGTTCGCGGCGAGATCCTGCGCCGGGCCTTCGACCTGATGCAGGAGCGCAAGCACGAATTCGCCCTGCTGATGACGATCGAGATGGGCAAGCCGCTCTCCGAGGCATACGGCGAGGTGGCCTACGGCGGCGAGTTCCTGCGCTGGTTCAGCGAGGAGGCCGTGCGCGTCACGGGCCGTTACGGCACCAACCCCGAGGGCACGGGCCGCATGATCGTGTCCCAGCACCCGGTCGGGCCGTGCTTCCTGATCACCCCCTGGAACTTCCCGCTCGCGATGGCGACCCGCAAGATCGCCCCGGCGCTCGCCGCGGGCTGCACCGTCGTGATCAAGCCGGCCGCGCTCACCCCGTTGACCACCCTCTACTTCGTGAAACTGCTTGAGGAGGTCGGACTCCCGGCCGGCGTCGTGAACGTCATCACGACGTCGACCTCGGGCGCGGTGTCCGACCCGATCATCGCCGACCCCCGACTGCGCAAGCTCAGCTTCACGGGCTCCACGCCGGTCGGCCAGAAGCTGATCCAGCAGTCCGCGCAGGGCGTGCTGCGCACCTCGATGGAACTCGGTGGCAACGCCCCGTTCGTCGTGTTCGAGGACGCCGACCTGGACAAGGCCGTCGAAGGCGCGATCGCCGCCAAGTTCCGCAACGTGGGCCAGGCCTGCACGGCAGCGAACCGGTTCATCGTGCACGAGTCGATCGCGGAGGAGTTCGCCCGCCGGGTCACCGAGCGCGTCAACGACTTCACGGTGGGACGCGGCACCGAGGCCGGTGTCAACATCGGCCCGTTGATCAACGAGGCCGCGGTCGCCAAGGCTGACGCGCTGGTCCAGGATGCCGTGGACCGGGGCGCGACGCTCCTCACCGGCGGCTCCGCCATCGACGGCATCGGAACCTTCTACCAGCCCACCGTGATCTCCGGCGTCACGCCGGGCAGCAACATCCTGCACGAGGAGATCTTCGGACCGGTCCTGGCGATCACCCCGTTCGTGGACGAGGACGACGCCGTGCGCATCGCCAACGACACCGAATACGGGCTGGTCAGCTATGTGTTCACCCAGGACCTGGCCCGCGGCCAGCGGATGATCGAGCGCCTGCAGACGGGCATGATGGGCCTCAACCTCGGTGTCGTCTCCAACGCGGCGGCTCCGTTCGGCGGGGTCAAGCAGTCCGGTCTGGGCCGTGAGGGCGGACTCGAGGGCATCCACGAATACCTCTCCACGAAGTACACCCTCACCCCGGACCCCTTCGCCGGGTAGTCGCAGGGCGGGTTCGCCGGCGGAGCAGCGGGTCGGCGGAGCGGCGGAGCGGCGGGTCGCCTCGCCTCGCCGGGCGGGCGCCTCGCCGACCGGCCCGTGCGGCTAACTCAGGAGATCCGCCGCGGCATCCGTACGTCGCCGCACTGATCCGGGTGCCGGGTGCCCATCGCACCCGGTTTTCCTGAGTTAGCCCCCCCGGTGGCCGAGCGCACCGCTGCATAACTCATGCAATTCGGTCTCGCCGGCCTGGGCCGGCCCCGGAATTCCGCGGATGCGCATCCGTCGCGGCGCGAATCTGCAGGAGTTATGCAGAGGGACCCGGGCTGACCGGGCTGCACGGGCGCGCCCGCCGCGCGCCCACCGCGCACCGGCACCGCGCACCGGCACCGCGCACCGGCACCGCG
>NZ_SOGM01000068.1:0-26729 GCF_004403545.1 Cryobacterium sp. TmT2-59
CCCGGTCACATTCCGAACCCGGAAGCTAAGACTCTCTGCGCCGATGGTACTGCAGGGGGGACCCTGTGGGAGAGTAGGACACCGCCGGACTTAACTTGGTAACACACAGAATGGCCACCCTCAGGGGTGGCCATTCTGCCTTAACCCACACACCCCGCACCACCGTGCTCGTGCGCGGTATCAACGAGGGAAGGCCACCCTCAGGGGTGGCCTTCCCTCGTTGACGTCCGGGTGAGAGTGCCCGTTCCGGTCGAGAGTGACCGTGCTACCGGGCACTCTCGACCGGAACAGGCACACTCCGGGCGGCCCGGGTGCCTCCGGGGCCGGCCCGGCCCGGGAGGGGGCGCCGTCGCGGCGCACCCTGTGCCCGCCGGCGCACGGTAAATCCTGCGCCCGCGAGCACAACCTGCGCCCCGAGAAACCCGCGCCACGAGAACGGTGATCCGCGGGATCCCAACGGCAGCCTGGGCGGGNCAACGACAACGGGGGAGGGACGGCGCCCGGCCGGCCTCGGCGCGCAAGACCACGGCCACCGGGACCAGAATGTCTTCGTGGGGGAGCCTGCTCGTGAAGTCGCGGCTACGCCGCCGCTGCCGCCTGCGCCACATCCGTCTGCCAGGTGCACGCAGAGGGCTGCCGGCATGCGAACCATCCGGCGAGAGTGCCCATTCCGGTCGAGAGTGACCGCGCTACCGGCCACTCTCGACCGGAACAGGCACAGCCGTTGGGCCCTGGGGGAGAGTGTCTCGTTGCGCAGACCGGGGTGGGAAGGACAGCGCCGGACCTGAGTCAGTCACAACAACCAATTGGCCACCTCTCGGGGTGGCCAATTGGCGTTAAGTTACGATTGAAGAGTCTGTCGAAATGACAGGCACAATTACACAGGAGACACAGTGAGCCCCACAGGATCGCACGATAACGAATCACGCGACGGCGGACGCGACGAACGTCGCTCCGGCGGTTACCAGGGCCGGTCGGATCGACCGCGGCAGGACGGCGATCGTCCTCCGTACCGGGGGAACTCCGAGCGTCCCACCGGTGGTGGCGAGCGTGCCCCCTACCGTGGGAACTCCGATCGTCCGCAGCGTGATGGTGAGCGTCCTCCTTACCGTGGTAACTCCGACCGCCCGTCCGCGGGCGGCTACCGTGGCAACTCCGAGCGCCCCACCGGTGGCGGCGAGCGTGCCCCCTATCGTGGCAATTCTGATCGTCCGCAGCGCGATGGTGAGCGTCCTCCCTACNGAAACCCGCGCCACGAGAACGGTGATCCGCGGGATCCCAACGGCAGCCTGGGCGGGCGCTTACACACGTGATCTGGCGGGCAGCCGGGCCGTCAGGGCACCGGAGGCGCCAGCGTCGGAGGTCCCTGGCACAGTCGTCGACGTGGATGAATCACGAAAGACCACAGATCCAGTCCTCAGGGCGCACTTCGAAGCGATTCGCCAGGACCACGAGAACGTCCTGCGCCGCACCGCCGAGTACGATGCCCTGGTCGCTGAGGCTCGTCGGTTCGAGAAAGCCATCCGGCGTGCCGGGACGAGAGCACGGCGAGCGAACGGCAGTACGTGACATTCAGCGGGCGACGGCGAGTGGCCGGACTCAGCGCTGCGGGAAGTTGTGCGGCAGAGTGCTGAGCACCGGCTGCAGGCGCTCCAGGCGGTCGCGCTCCAGGATCAGGGCGGCGAACTCGCGCGAGCGACGCACGGCCGCCACCCCGGCCAGGAACAACTCGGGCGGCACCGGGGGGAGGGGTGAGACAAAGGGAGCTGCCTCGGCGGCCAGGCTCTCGGCCAGGCGCACCCGGGTCGGGGGCGTCAGTTTCGCCGCCTGGTCCAGAAATTGAGCGATGCGGCGGGACAGGCGGTCGGGCAGCCGGATGATGTCGACCGTCTGCGCCCAGGTCTCGAGTTCCTCCGGCAGCCCGTGCACGGCGACCCGAAGCGTTGGCACTCGCTCGTGCTGGCTGTAGGTGCCGGCCAGGAGGTCACCCAGACGCTTCGACTTGCCGTTCAGCAGTGCCGTCGTGGCGGCCAGGCCGCCGAAGGTGAGGTAGATCTCGATCACGCCGAGCAGTGCGCGGATGAAGGCGTGCCGCAACTGGATTGCGCCGCCGTCGTCTCGCACGATCCGCGCCCCGATGGCGAGTTTGCCCAGGGATCGCCCGCCGGAGAGTGTTTCGACGGTCATCGGCACAACCAGGATGGAGAACACCAGCCCCACGATGCCGAGAGCCCGCACGAGCGCATCGTCGAGGGCCTGACCGGCCAGGATCGAGACGATGTAGGCCATCGCGAGGAAGAGCAGCAGGTACGCGACCCAATCGATGATCGTGCCCGCTGCCCGCAGGATGACGCTGGCCGGCCGCACGTCGAGCGCGACGGCCTCCCCCGTGAGGAGTTCATACTCGCTCAGCGGATACTCGCCGTGATCGGCCACATTAGCGGACTGCGCCATGTCTACTATTAGAACAGATGGACCTTGACGCGTATTCAGCGGCGCACCGCGCCGAATGGGGCCGCCTGGCCGAACTCGGCTCGCAGCGGCGGCTGTCCGGCGCGCAATCCGACGAGCTGATCGAGCGTTATCAGGCGGGTGCGACGCAGCTCTCCTTCATCAAGACCACCACCGGGTCGACCGTGCAGGGCGACCGTCTTTCCGTGGCGCTGTCCCGGGCCCGGTTGAGGTTCACCGGCGCCAGCGCCAGCGTGGTCTCCCAGATTCCGCGGTTCTTCGTGCTGCAGCTGCCGGCGGCCCTCTATCGCCTGCGCTGGCTGACCCTGGCGGTGGCGTTGGTCACGGTCGTGGTGGCCGGCCTCTACGCGATGTGGGTATCCGGGGACCCGCAGGTACTCGCCAACATCGGCTCCGACGCGCAGCTCCAAAAACTCGTCAACGAAGACTTCGTCAACTACTACTCCGAGAACCCGGCGGCATCCTTCACCGGCCAGGTCTGGACCAACAACGCGTGGATCGCCGCCCAGTGCATCGCCTTCGGCATCCTCGGCGTGTACGTGCCTTACATCGTGCTGCAGAACGCGCAGAACGTGGGGATCACGGCAGCCGTCATGTTCGCCTACGGCAAGGGCGACGTGTTCTTCCTCTACATCGCCCCGCACGGCATGCTCGAACTGACCGCCATCTTCGTGGCCGCCGCCGGAGGGCTCCGCATTTTCTGGGCCTGGATCGCCCCGGGCCCCCGCACCCGCGGCCAGGCCCTGGCCGAAGACGCGCGCGCACTGTCCACGGTGGCGATCGGTCTGATGTTCGTCCTGCTGGTCTCCGGGGTGATCGAGGGTTTCGTCACCCCGGCACCCTGGCCCTGGCCGGTCAAGATAGGCATCGGGGCTGCTGCCCTGCTGGCGTTCCTGGCCTACATGCTGGTGCTCGGCGGCCGCGCGGTGCGGGCGGGGGAGACCGGCGACCTGGCCGAATTCGAGGCCGGCAGCACTCGGATCTACGCGGCGTAGCCCTGCAGATCACCAGCCGCGGCCCGTGGCCCGAGCGCCCGCGGCCCGCGACTCAGAGGCGGCCGGCCGACTTCAAGGCGATGTACCGGTCGGCCAGGTCCGGCGGCAGATCGGCGGGCGCCCCGGTGACGACGTCCGCGCCCTGCTGACGGATGGCGGCCGACACCCGGGCCACGTCCAGCAGGGCCCGTTCGGCCGCCGCCGCCCGGTAGATCTCCTCGCGGTTGCCGCGTTCGCGGGTGGCCTGCAGGGTGGTGGGGTCGGTGACGGATGCCACGACGACGGTGTGGTGCCGGGTCAGCTGCGGCAGCATGGAGAGCAGCGCACTCGAGGCGCCGGCCGCATCGATCGAGGTGATCAGCACCACCAGTGCTCGCTGGGTGGTGACCTGGCGCACCTGGCCGGGCACCGAGGACCAGTCGGTCTCGATCAGCTCGGGTTCGATCATGGCCATCGTGTCGACCATGCGGGAGAGCAGCTCCGCTCCCTGCGCGCCCTGCACCCGCCCACGGGTGCGGCGGTCGTAGGCGATGAAGTCGACGCGGTCGCCGGCCTTCGATGCCAGTGCGGCGAGCAGCAGCGACGCCTCGAAGGCCGTGTCGAGGCGGGGCTCGTCGTCCACCCGCGCCGCCGAGGTGCGGCCGCTGTCGACGACGATGACGACCCGGCGGTCCCGTTCGGGCCGCCAGGTGCGCACCATGGTGTCGCCGCGCCTGGCCGTGGCCCGCCAGTCGATGGAGCGCACGTCGTCGCCCCGAACGTACTCGCGCAGGGAATCGAATTCGGTGCCCTGACCGCGCACCAGCAGGCTGGTGCGCCCGTCGAGTTCCTTGAGCCGGGTGATCCGCGAGGGCAGGTGTTTGCGCGCGTTGAAGGGCGGCAGAACCCGGATGCGCCCCGGCGCCAGCAGCGTCGCCTGCCGCGCCCACAGCCCGAGTGGCCCGGATGAGCGCACGGTCACCTGCTCCACCCTCCGCTCGCCGCGCCGAATCGGGGTCAACGTCAGCGACGCCAGGCGTCGTTCCCCGCGCGGCACGGTCAGCGGGGTGCGGTTGTTCCCGGCGCCGGCGGAGGGCTGCCAGGCATCCCGCAGCACCAGTCTCAGGTCCCGGGTACCGGTGTTGCTCAGGTACAGGTCGCTCGTCACGGACTCGCCCAGGCGCACCCGGGCGGGCAGGTTCCTGGCCAGGCCGATCGCGCGGGGCGACCCGGCGAGCGACAGGTCGAGGATGCCGAGGGCCAGCACGGTCAGCAGCCACAGCCCGAGCACGGCCGCCGCGGTGCCGGGCGTTCGCCCGAGCAGCACGATCGGCACGACGCCGAGGGCGACGAGGGCGACGAACCGGCCGGTGAGCGTCACGTTAGATCGGGACCTGCACCTGAGCGAGCACCGCGCGCAGGATCGCGTCCACCGACACGCCTTCGAGTTCGGCTTCGGGCCGCAGCTGCAACCGGTGCCGCCAGACCGGAAGCACCATGGCCTGCACGTGGTCGGGGGTGATCGAGTCGTACCCGCTCAGCCAGGCCCAGGCCTTCGCCGACGCGAGCAACGCCGTCGTGCCGCGCGGGCTGACCCCGAGCTTCACCGACGGGCTGCGCCGGGTGGCCCGGGCCAGGTCGACGATGTAGCCGAGCACGTCCGCGCTGGCGCCCACGGATGCCGCCGCCGCCTGCGCCGCCCTCAGCTCGTCCGGGCCGAGCACGGCGGTCACCCCGGCTCCGGCCAGGTCGCGCGGGTTGAAGCCGGTCGCGTGCCGCCGCAGCACCTCGAACTCCGCGTCGCGCTCCGGGATGTCGAGCACGAGCTTGAGCAGGAATCGGTCCAGCTGCGCCTCCGGCAGCGTGTAGGTGCCCTCGTATTCGATCGGGTTCATTGTCGCCGCGACGATGAATGGATCCGGCAGGGGAAGGGAAACGCCGTCGACGCTGACCTGTCGTTCCTCCATCGCCTCCAGCAGGGCCGATTGGGTCTTCGGCGGGGTGCGGTTGATCTCGTCGGCCAGCAGGATGTTCGTGAACACCGGCCCTTTCCGAAATTCGAACTCGCCGACCCTGGCGTCGTACACGAGCGAACCGGTCACGTCCCCCGGCATCAGGTCGGGGGTGAACTGCACCCGCTTGGTCTCCAGGCTGAGCGCGTGGCTGAGCGAGCGCACGAGGAGGGTCTTGGCGACCCCCGGCACACCCTCCAGCAGCACGTGACCGCGGGCCAGCAGCGCGATGATCAGGCCCGTCACGGCGCCGTCCTGCCCGACGACGGCCTTGCCGACCTCGGTGCGCACCTGGGCGAGCGAGCCTCGCAGGGTATCGACAGCGGTGTGAGTGCTCATGAGTCCATTCTTCCGGGTGGCGGTGGGGTTATCGCTCGGCTGGTCGCCCGCTCGAGCTCCTGGAGGCGGTCGGAGAGGGCGACCAGCTCGGCATCGATCGCGGGCACGCGGTCGACGAGGACGGACCGCACCTCGCCGCTCGGCCGGTCGGTCACCCGGGCCACGGCCTGGATCACGTCGTCGAGGTTCGCCAGGCGGGACAGCCCGACCTGGCCGGCGAGGCGCTGCACGGCCCCGACCCGCAGCGCGTCGAGAGCACGCAGGCGGGCGCCGCTGCGGGCGTACAGGCGGGCCCGGCCCTCCATCGTTTCGCTGGCACGCACGGTGACCGGCAGATTCTCGGCGACGAGGGGACCGAACCTCCTCCCGCGCCAGATCATCGCGGCCAGAGTGACGAAGACGAGGATCACCAGGGTGGGGGTGACCCAGCCTGGCGTCAGCTCGCCGAGCGAGGGGGGCCCGGTCCGCTCCACGTCCGCGATCGTCGGCAGGTACCAGACGACCTCGTCACCGGCTCCGAGCAGGTTGAGCGCGAGGGCCGCGTTTCCGGCGAGGGCGATCCGGTCGTTGCTGAACAATGAATCGTCCGCCACCAGAGTCAGGGTCCGACCAGATGCGACGCGTTCGACCACGGAGAACGCGCCGGTTGCCGAGGTGAAGCAGCCGGTCAGACCGGCCGAACCGGCCGGGAAGGTGAGTGTGCGCTCGCCGGGGGGCAGGGTCCCCGCTTTCACCGCGGCCGGCACGGAGCATCCGGCCGGCGCAGCCTTCTTGTCGGCGACGCCGCCGAAACCCACCTCGGGGGCGAGCGTCTGCAGCAGCAGGAAATCCGGGCCGGCGACCACGGTGCGCGGTGCCAGGCCGGCCATGGCGGTGAGCCGGTCGGCGGTGAGGAGTCCGCCCTCGTCGAAGAAGAAGACGGTCGGGTTCTCGGCCCGCCCGGCCGCGGTGCGCGCCTCGGCGAGGGTGTCGGCCACCGTCACGGACACGCCCTCGTGCTGCAGAACTTCGACCAGGGCCCGGCCGCCGGGCTGGGCGGCGCTGTCTGCGGCGAGGGGAGGCTTGCCCGCGCTGGTGCCGCCGGCGAGGAGCGTGGCGACGATCGCGACGAGAAGGGCCCCCGCCCCGGCCAGAACCCAGAACCGCACCCTGCGACCGGTGGCGCGCAGGGTCGGCGTGAGGGCGATCGCGTTCTCGGTCGACGGGCCGGCCGCAGAGACCGGGGTGACCGTCGCCGGCGCAGCCGCCTGCACGGTGGCTCCCCGGGGCGCGGGCGTCATGCGAGGGCCGACGGGGCGGGATCTTCGCGGCGTGCGGGCCGAGCGGAGCGGAGGTCGGCCTCGAGTGCGGCCAGCGCGAGGAAACGGGCCTCCGTGCCGACCACCCCGAGATAGCGCACCCCGTCGAAGGTCTCGGCGGCCTCGGCCAGCCTGACCGTCTCCGCGGGGAACGCCTCGGCCGCCCGGGCGGCGAACGAGTGCGCGGTGGTGCCGGGCAGGGCGACCAGGATCGTGCGCTCGGACAGCTCACGCGCCAGCGCGCGGAACATCTCCGCACTGGCCAGGCTCCAGTCCCGGTGGGAGGCCGCGGCGAGAGCCGCTCGGCGCAGGTCCGCGGCGGACCGGCGGTCGTCGACCCCGAATAGGTCGGCCGGAAGGCGGCTGCGCCGGTTCAGCCGGGGCAGCCCGAAAATGAGCAGCGCCGGCACGACGATGGCCGCCAGCACCACCGTGACGATGAGCGGAATCCAGCCGGCGAGGCCATCACCGGACGGTGCGGTGAGTGAACCGAACCAGTCGAGCACGGCCGAGGACACCCGGTCGAACCAGGTCGGCCGGGCCGCCTGGTAGGGGGCCTTGGCGAGTTCTTCCCGCAGCCACCGCTGCGCCTCGGGTGCGTCCGGATCGACCGGAATCGTTCCCCGCACCATCGTTTCGAGCCCCCAGTCGATCATGCCCGCACGGTCTCCGGCCCTGAAACCGCCGGAGTCGGCACCAGGTAGGGGTCAGGCACGTCGCTGCCGGGGACCGATTCGACGAAGCGCGCCAGTTCGAGGTCGAGGCCTTCCTTGCGCATCCGCAGGTCGATGTAGATCAGGGCGGTCGTGGCCGACTGCACCACCGACACCACGGCGCCGAGCACCAATGCGACGAAGATGATCAGCACGTACAGGATGACCGAGGGCAGGTAGGCGTCCAGGGCCGCGTTCGGGTCGACGAGAGACACGGCGACGCCGAACAGAAGCGACAGCGGTGTCGACACCACCTGGGCCACGATGTTGACGATGGCGGCAACCAGGAACTGAACGCCCAGGGTGCGCCAGAAGTAGCCCTGGGTGAGCGACCAGGATCGACGCACGGCCGCCCCGATGCCCAGGCGCTCGAGCACGATCAGGCTCGGCACGAGCGAGGTCCTCGTGAACAGCCAGGCGCCGAGGGAGAGGAGCGCGAGCGAGCCGAGGATGCCGCTGACCACGGCCAGCGCCACCCACCCTCCGCCGATCATGACGAAGGCCGCCACTGCGCCCGCCACCACGCCGATCCCCACGATCAAGCCGGCGCTGAGCAGGCAGGTCCAGAGCGCCAAAGGCCACAGGCGGCGTCCCGCCGAGCGCCACAGCGCCCCGAGCCGGAGTTTCTCGCCGAGCGTGGCCCGGGCCACCTCGACCACGATGACGCCCTGCAGCAGGGCGGACGCGAGCACGGACAGGGCCAGCGGCACGAGCGCCGAGAGCACGATCGTCAGGGTGGCGCCGGCCTCGACCTGGGCGCGGTCCTCGATCGGGGCGCTGGCGACGCGGTCGAGCGCGAAGAAGGTGACGAGCCCGACCACGACGAGCGTGATGAGGGTGATCGCGCCCTGCACGAGCAGGGCGCTGCCGAAGGTGGCCTTCGGGTTGCGCCGGAGAACCTGGAACGGCGCCCAGAGCAGGGTGCCGAAGCCGAGCGGTCGCAGCGGGATCAGTCCCGGACGCGGCGGCGGGGTCCACGCGCCGGTCGGAGGCTGTGCGCCGAAGGCAGGAGCAGGGCGCCCGTCATCGTTCGGGGAGTGCCAGTTCTGCGGGTCCGTCACGGATCCTATGCTGGCATACCTCGGCCCTGAATAAGGATGTTGAGCGGTCACACGGCACACTCGACTACTCTTAGCCCAGAGATTGACTGACTCACCGGGGTATTTTGGGTGACTGAGTGGAAAACGGTTTGATGAACGCACGTATTTTGGTCGTCGATGACGACACCGCACTGGCAGAGATGATCGGCATCGTGCTCAACGCCGAGGGGTTCGACCCGGTCTTCTGCGCGGACGGCTCCCTCGCGCTGGAGGCATTCCGCGCCGCCAAACCGGATCTCGTGCTGCTGGACCTGATGCTGCCGGGCCTGGACGGAATCGAGGTGTGCAGCCTCATCCGTGCCGAGTCCGGAACGCCCATCATCATGCTCACCGCTCGAACGGACACGACCGACGTCGTCAAGGGCCTCGAATCCGGCGCGGACGACTACATGGTGAAACCGTTCAACCCCAAGGAACTCGTCGCCCGCATCCGGACGCGCCTGCGGCCGGTCTCGACGGACACGATTTCCAGCCTGCAGATCGGGGACCTGGTCGTCGACGCCGCCGGGCACGAGGTGCGGCGGGGCGATCGCCAGATCAACCTCACGCCGCTCGAGTTCGACCTGCTCCTCGCGCTCGCCTCCAAGCCGCAGCAGGTCTTCACCCGCGAGATGCTGCTCGAGCAGGTCTGGGGTTACCACTACAAGGCGGATACCCGCCTGGTGAATGTGCACGTCCAGCGTCTGCGGGCCAAGGTCGAAGACGACCCGGACAACCCCCGCATCGTGATGACGGTGCGCGGCGTCGGCTACCGGGCCGGCGTGGCCGGGTAGGTTTTTCGTGGTCGTTCGCACCGGAGCCGCCCGCTTCACCTGGCGGGACTGGCGGGACTGGCGGGACTGGCGGGACTGGCCCGCCCGGATCGCCGCGACCTGGCGCTCGTCCCTGCAATTCCGCACGGTGACCATCACTGTGGCACTGTCGGGCATGGCGATCGGCGTGGTCGGGGTCTACGTGTCCGTCAGCGTGGGCAACGACCTCTTCCAATCCCGTCTCAGCCAGGTCCTGGTCGATTCGAGCCGGGCGACCGCCGCCGCGCAGGGCATCTTCGACGCCTCCGACGCCGCGGACCGGGTGGAGGTGCAGGCACTGGTCGGTTCCGCCCGCACCCTGATCACCGCGGCGTCCTCGAGCCAGCTGATCGCCATCTTCCGCGTGCCCGGGCAGGACGCCTCGACCGTGGCTCCCCAGGATTCCTCCTCCTTCGGCGATTCGAACGGAGTCATCACGAGCGATCTCCGCTCCTCCGTGCAGGACAACGCCGGGGAACAGTTCTGGCAGTCGGTGACGCTCGCGACGGATGACGGCGGGCAGGCCCCGGGGATCGTCGTCGGGTCGCAGATCGCGGTCCCGGTCGCCGGCCGGTACGAGCTCTACATCGGCTACAGCCTGGCCGACGCCGAGTCGACGCTGCTCTTCGTGCAGCGCACCCTCGGCGTGGCGGGCCTGATCCTGATCCTGCTGATCGGCGGGGTGACCTGGATCGTCGTGCGCTTCGTGGTGACGCCCATCCGCGTTGCGGCCGCCACCAGCCAGAGGCTCGCCTCCGGTGACCTCGGCGTCCGGATCCCGGAGAAGGGGGAGGACGTCATCGCGACCCTTGCCCGGTCGTTCAACGGGATGGCGGACAGCATGCAGAGCCAGATCAAGGAGCTTGCGGACCTCTCCGAGGTGCAGCAGCGCTTCGTGTCCGACGTCTCCCATGAACTCCGCACCCCGCTGACCACCATCCGGCTGGCCGGCGACGTGCTCTACGACCAGCGGTCCACCTTCCCGCCGGCCATCGAACGCACTGCCGAACTCCTGCACACCCAGGTCGAACGGTTCGAACTGCTGCTGAGCGACCTGCTCGAGATCAGCAAGTACGACGCGGGCTCCGTGCAGCTGGAGACCGAGCCGACCAACCTGGTGCACCTCGCCGAGGACGCCATCGACGGTCTGCGATCCCTGGGTGAGTCGAAGGGCACCGATCTCATGCTGGTCGCGCCGGGCGGGCATCTGGACGCCGAGGTCGACCCCCGCCGCATCCGTCGGATCATGCACAACCTGATCGGCAACGCGATCGAGCACGGGGAGGGCCGGCCCATCATCGTGTCCGTCGACAGCAACGAAAGCGCCGTGGCGCTGTCCGTGCGTGACTACGGGATGGGCATGAGCCCGGCCGAGATGGCTCACGTCTTCGACCGGTTCTGGCGCGCCGACCCGTCCCGCAAGCGCACCATCGGCGGCACGGGTCTCGGCCTGTCCATCTCCCTCGAGGACGCGGTCGTACACGGCGGCTGGCTGCAGGTCTGGTCCCGGCCGGGTGAAGGGTCCTGTTTCCGGCTGACCCTGCCCCGACTGGCGAACGGCGAGTTGTCGACGTCGCCGAGCCCGCTGCCGCCGGACGATGCCGGGGCGGCGAGTCCCGCCGCCGTCCTCCGCGGAACGGAGGAGAACGATGCATGACCGCACCCGATTCCTGGGCGCACTGGCCGTGTGCGCGCTGCTGCTGACCGGATGCTCCGGCATCCCGAGCGAGGGCGGGGTACGAGCCGGCCAGGCCGCGCAGCCCGGCTCCACGCCGGCGCCCGTCTTCCTGCCGTCCCGGCCGCAGAAGGACGCCAGCCCCGAAGGGATCCTGCGCGGCTTCATCGACGCCGCCACCAGCCCGGAGAACGACTACGCGATCGCCCGGGAGTTCCTGGCGCCGAACTACAGCGGCGCGTGGGAGCCAGACACCGGTGTGACCATCGACGACGGAACCGGCCGCAGCATCGTCGCGGTGGGAGACACCCAGCAGATGCAGTTCTCGGTCAACCCGGTCGCCGAGGTCGACGCGGCCGGTGAGTACCGCGAGATGGAGTCCTCCGCGGCGGTCTCCCTTCGCTACCAGTTCGTGCAGGTCGGCGGGCAGTGGCGGATCAGCGCGGCACCGAACGGCACGGTGATCGACCGGAACATCTTCGGTGACGTGTTCACCTCCCAGGCCCTCTACTTCTTCGACCCGGGCTACGCCTATCTGGTGCCCGACCTGCGCTGGTACCCGCGCGGGGCGGCCACCCTGACGAAGATCGTCAACGGCCTGCTCGGCGGACCCAGTCCATGGCTCAGCAAGGCCGTCTCGACGGCTTTCCCGGACGGCACCAAGCTCACAGCGGATGCCGTTCAGGTCGTCGCGCGGGACGCCAAGGTCGACCTCAACAGCGAAGCCCTCAACGCCGACCGGGTCACCCTGCAGCGGATGGAGGCCCAGCTCCGCGCCAGCCTGCCGCCCGGGCTGACCGTGAGCATCACCATCAACCGCAACTCGCAGGAGATCGGCGACCTGGGCGCCAGCGCCCCGGCCCTGAACCCCCGCGTCGACGCCCGGGCGCTGATCCTCCGGGAGGGGGAATTCGGCTTCCTCGCCGCGACCGGCAAGGCCATCACGTCCATCCCAGGCCTATCGGAGACGGTCGTTTCCCTGAACCCGACCTCCGTCGTGCTCTCGCCGGGCCAGACGATGGCGGCTGTCCTGGCCGCCGGGGGCGTGTACGGGGTGCGGGTCGGCGACGACCCCGTACTGCTCGACCCGCGTGCGGGCCTGATCCCGCCCGCGGTGGACAACTTCGGGTTCGTCTGGTCCGTGCCGTCGAGCCGGCCGGGGGAACTGTTCGTGTACGGGCTGAACGGGGACGCCGTCGCCGTGCCGACGCCCTGGTCGGAAGCCTCGGCGATCCAGTCGCTGCGGGTGTCGCGGGACGGCACCCGGCTGATCGCTCTCCTCCGGAACGGGACGGACACGCGGTTCGTCGTCGTGGCGATCACCCGGGAGAAGAACATGCCGGTCTCCCTCGGCGACGCGGTGCAGCTGGCCTCCGAGGCCGGTGTCCCCGTCGACGCAACCTGGATCGACGAGCTCACGGTGGCCTACCTGAACCGGTTGTCGAGCGGAGAGGAACGGATCGTGACCCAGCAGCTCGGCGGCGTCAGCGCCCGCCTCGAGTCCGCGCCGGACAGCACCGGGATCGTCGGCAGCAACAGCCTGCGCGACCTCCGGGCGATCTCGTCCACCGGGGGGCTCCTGGTGCAACGCGGGGTCGGCTGGCAGGAACGCCTCGGCGGTCTGACCCTCCTGGCCACCCAGCAGGGCATCGGCGGGTAGCTCCTCCACCGCCGCGCGGTGCCCCCGGCCCGCACAGGTCGGGGCCGCCGGACGCGCTCCGACGCGCCGGGGCGCACGCTGGCCGGATGAGGAGACCGGATCAAGCGGTGCGGGCCGCCCTCGACGCGTGGGCCGTGGTCATGCCCACCGTCTGCAGCGGCTGCGACGCCCCGGACCGCGCCCTGTGCCCCGCCTGCCGCCAGGCGTTGCTCCCGGCCGTGCATTCCTCCGAACGGCTGGGAGTGAGCATGTGGTCCGCCCTCGACTACACCGGAGTGCCCCGGCGCGTGCTGGGCGCCTTCAAGGACGGTGGGCGAACGGATGCCGCCGGCGCGCTCGCGGTGCCGCTGCGGGCGGCCATCGTCGCCGCCCTCGCCGCCCAACCGGAGCCGGGCATCCATCTGGTCACCATTCCCTCGTCCCGGGGCGCGTGGCGCAGCCGGGGCTACCACCCGGTGGAGTTGCTGCTGAGGCGGGCCGGGCTGCGCGCCAGCGGGGTGCTCAGGCCCTCCGCGGAGACGGTCGACCAGGTGGGTCTCGGCATCGAGGCCCGACGCCGCAACCGGGCCGGGTCGCTGACCGCCAGGCGGCCGCTCGGCGGTTTTCGGTGCCTGATCGTCGACGATATCCTGACCACCGGCGCCACCGTCCTCGAGGCGCGACGCGCCGTGCTGGATGCCGGCGGGCAGGTGGTCGGAGTGGCAACAGTGGCGGAAACACGGCGTCGTCATCCGGTCACCGGAGGTTCATCTGAAACTCGTTGACAAAAGCTGTGACTTATCCGGCGCACCGGGCTACGGTAATCATAAAGGCGCGTAATAATCGCCCAGATATGGGCGGTTCGCCAGATCTGGAGGTCGTCATGGAAACAAACATCGTGGGACGAAACCTGGGGATCACCGATCGTTTTCGGGAGTATGCCACCGAGAAGGCCGAGAAGGTCGCCGGCCTCGCGGACAAGGCCCTGGCTCTTGAAATCAAGCTGAGTCGGCACCGTGAGAAGAACGGGTCCACCGGAAATGACCGGGTCGAGTTGACCCTGATCGGCAAGGGTCCGATCGTTCGGGCCGAGGCGGACGGTTCCGACAAGTACGCCGCCTTCGACGTCGCGCTGGGCCGGTTGCTCGAGCGCGTGCGCCGGGCGAAGGACCGCCAGAAGGTGCACCGCGGCGGAGCCCACCGGCCGATCTCGCTGCACGACGCGGCATCCGTCGACTTCAGCGTCGTCGACATCAAGCCGGCCGACGCCGAGACCCTCGAGCGCGTGCGCACCGGGGCGATCAACATCGTCACCGATGAGGAAGCCGCGGCACCGGCAGAGGAGCCGGCCGAGGTCTACAGCCCGGTCGTCATCCGCCGCAAGGTGTTCGCCGCGTCCCCGATGACCGTCGACGATGCCCTGTACTTCATGGAACTCGTCGGGCACGACTTCTACCTGTTCCAGGACGCCGAGACGAAGCGCCCCAGCGTCGTCTACCGACGCAAGGGCTGGGACTACGGCGTCATCGAACTGGACGAGAACGCCGAAGAGGGCGGAGCGGCCGTGCAGTCGGCCGGATAACGCAGCCTCTGACCAACTAGCCTTGTTATAGTTGCCGAATATCGGTCGCTGCAAGCGTCCGACGACGACGACAGGCGTGTGCACACGCCGTGACGACTAGTGGAGTGCATTTCGTGGCCTCAATCCTGGAAAAGGTTCTTCGTGTTGGTGAAGGGCGCGTGCTGCGTCGCCTCGAGCAGTACGCGAAGGCCATCAACGCGCTCGAAGAAGACTTTGGCCACCTCACCGATGAGGAACTGAAGAACGAGACCGTGTTGCTGCGAGAGCGCTACTCGGGCGGTGAGTCGCTGGACGACTTGCTGCCCGAGGCGTTCGCGGCCGTGCGCGAAGCCTCCACCCGCACCCTCGGCCTGCGTCACTTCGACGTGCAGCTGATGGGCGGGGCCGCCCTGCACCTGGGCAACATTGCCGAGATGAAGACGGGTGAGGGCAAGACGCTGGTCGCCACGACCGCCGCCTACCTGAACGCCATCACCAGCCGCGGCGTGCACATCATCACGGTCAACGACTACCTCGCCAGCTACCAGAGCGAGCTGATGGGCCGCGTGTTCCGGGCCCTGGGCATGACCACCGGCTGCATCCTCTCCGGGCAGACGCCGGCCCAGCGCCACGACCAGTACCTCGCGGACATCACCTACGGCACGAACAACGAGTTCGGCTTCGACTACCTCCGGGACAACATGGCCTGGCAGGCATCCGACATGGTGCAGCGCGGGCACTACTACGCCATCGTCGACGAGGTCGACTCGATCCTGATCGACGAGGCGCGGACGCCGCTGATCATCTCCGGTCCGGCATCCGGCGAAGCGAACCGCTGGTTCACCGAGTTCGCCAGCCTGTCCAACCGGCTCATTCCCGACGTCGACTTCGAGGTCGACGAGAAGAAGCGCACCGTGGGCGTGCTGGAATCGGGCATCGAGAAGGTCGAGGACTACCTCGGCATCGACAACCTCTACGAGTCCGCGAACACCCCCCTGATCTCGTTCCTGAACAACGCCATCAAGGCCAACGCCCTGTTCAAGAAGGACAAGGACTACGTCGTGATGAACGGCGAGGTGCTCATCGTCGACGAGCACACCGGCCGCATCCTGATGGGCCGTCGGTACAACGAGGGCATCCACCAGGCCATCGAGGCCAAGGAGGGTGTGGCCGTCAAGGCAGAAAACCAGACCCTGGCCACGGTGACCCTGCAGAACTACTTCCGGCTCTACTCGAAGCTGTCCGGGATGACCGGTACGGCCGAGACCGAAGCCGCCGAGTTCATGAGCACGTACAAGCTCGGCGTGGTCTCCATCCCCACGAACAAGCCGATGAAGCGCATCGACCAGGCCGACCTCGTCTACAAGAACGAGGAAGCCAAATTCGGCCAGGTCGTCGAGGACATCGTCGCCCGGCACGAGAAGGGGCAGCCGGTCCTGGTCGGCACGACCAGCGTGGAGAAGAGCGAGTACCTGTCGCGGCTGCTGGCCAAGAAAGGCGTGCGCCACGAGGTCCTGAACGCCAAGAACCACGCCCGTGAGGCCGCGATCGTCGCGCAGGCCGGGCGTCTCGGTTCGGTCACCGTCGCCACCAACATGGCCGGTCGAGGAACCGACGTCATGCTCGGTGGCAACGCCGAGTTCCTCGCCGTCGCCGAGATGAACGCGAAGGGCCTGAGCCCGGTCGAGACGCCGGACGAGTACGAGACGGCCTGGGACGATGTGTTCGCGGGCGTCAAGGCCAAGGTCACCGAAGAGGCCGACAAGGTCGTCGAGGCCGGTGGCCTCTACGTGCTCGGTACTGAACGCCACGAGTCGCGCCGCATCGACAACCAGCTCCGTGGCCGCAGCGGCCGTCAGGGCGACCCCGGCGAGAGCCGCTTCTATCTGTCGCTCACCGACGACCTGATGCGCCTGTTCAACGCGGGTGCCGCCGAGAGCCTGATGGGTCGCCAGGGGATCCCCGACGACATGGCGATCGAGTCCAAGGTCGTCAGCCGCGCCATCCGCTCGGCGCAGTCGCAGGTTGAAGGCCGCAACGCGGAAATCCGCAAGAACGTGCTCAAGTACGACGACGTGCTGAACCGCCAGCGTGAGGCGATCTACGGGGACCGCCGCCACATCCTGGAGGGTGACGACCTGCACGAACGCACGCAGCGCTTCCTCGAGGACGTCATCGACGAGGTGCTCGACGTGCACACCGGCGACGGCAACGGCGATGACTGGGACTTCGACGCCCTCTGGACCGAACTCAAAACCCTGTACCCGGTGGGACTGACCATCGACGAGGTCGTCGCCGAGGCCGGGAACCGCGGCAAGATCAACCGCGACTTCATGCGACGCGAAATCATCTCGGACGCCAAGCTGGCCTACCAGCGCCGGGAAGAGTCCCTCGGTTCACCGGCGATGCGCGAACTCGAGCGTCGCGTGGTGCTGTCGGTCATCGACCGCCGGTGGCGCGAACACCTCTACGAGATGGACTACCTCAAGGACGGCATCGGCCTGCGCGCCATGGCCCAGCGCGACCCGCTGGTGGAATACCAGCGCGAGGGCTTCGCGATGTTCCAGCAGATGATGGGCCAAATCCGCGAGGAGACCGTCGGCTTCCTCTTCAACCTCGAGGTCGAGGTCAGCCAGGCCCCCGGTGCCGTGGCCAGCCCCGTCGTCGCGGCCAAGGGGCTCGCCCCGGCCGACGCCGCTGAGGAGAAGCTCAGCTTCACCGCCCCGAGCGACTCGGGCGGAGTCGAGGTGCGCGACCAGCGCGGCCAGATCCAGCAGGCGGCCACGGACCGTGCCCGCCGGGCCGGCGCCGCCACCCCCGCCGCCGACGAGACGGATGCCGCCCCGGCGCCCGCCCAGCGCGGCGCGTTCGGCCAGCGCGACACCTCCGACCCGGCGCCCGTCAACCGCGCCGAGCGACGGTCCCAGGGCAAGAAGTAGCACCCGCCGGGTCGTGGAAGAACGCCCTCGTCCCTGCGACGAGGGCGTTTTTTCTTCAGCTGCGAGTCACAGCACGTTGATCGCGCTGGCCCGCCAGCGCTTGTCCAAACCCTCCAACCGGATCGCCACCGCGCGCACCCTCACCTTGCTGTGCACGATCACCACGGCCTCGATCACGCCGTCCCGTGGCTCCGAGATGGTGACCCGGCCGATCGTGATGGCTGGTCGCTGGGCCCGCTGCCCCTTGACGGCGCGTGCCCGGGCGGAGAGGACGACCCGTTTGAGCAGGTGCCGGTAGACGTCGTCGCTGACCCACCGGGCGAGCTGGTCGAGTTCCCTCGCTCCGGCCAGGACCTCGATCACGCAGCGCGCGAGGTTGATCAGGAGCGGTTCCGGGTCGGGCAGCTGGGCCCGGGAACTCGGCTGATGGCCGAAGAAGTCATCGGCCTGGAATTTCTCGCCGCGGGAGCGGGAGGCGGGGGTCTGTGCCGTGCTGGCGGCTGGATCGCTCATGACTCCTCCGGGTGCGTGAGTCCGCCGGCCGTGACAGGGTCTGCGCGGGCCGTCGGGTGGTGCCGGCGTTCGGGTGGATCACCGGACACCCCCGCAGTGGGGGTGGAGTCCTTGGGCGCTACTCAACCAGCTGGGCAGCATGGTGTCGAGGGCTTATAAGCCCTGTGGATAACCGGAGCGATCCGTCGGTGGCGGGCGCTAGCTTCGGTGTGTGCGCTGGGACAATCTGTTCGACGATCTCGAGGGGCAGCTCGAACACGAGCTGAACGCCGAGGAGACTGACCTGCGCGCGGAAGAGGAACGGCTCCGACTCGGCCGGCTCTCCCTGCGCAACCGGCTGACCGGTCTGGCGCGAGCCTCGGGCCTCGGGGCCGGCGTGCTCCGGGTGGTGCTGGCGTCGGGGGAGACGCTGACCCTCCGACCGACGACGTTCGGCCGGGACTGGCTGGCCGCGGACCTCCTCGACGCGGGGTCCACGGGCGCGCAGTGTGTCCTCCCGCTCGCGGCGGTCGCCGGGGTGATCGTGCGACGCGACGAGATCCCCGACTCGCTCGTCACCGAGCCGGAATCGGCCGTGCGGCTCGTCGACCGCATCGGGCTGCCCTTCGTGCTCCGCGACCTGTGCCGGCGGCGCGCGAACATCGAGGTGCACACGCGTTCCGGGCCGCTCCGCGGAACCATCGACCGGGTCGGCCGTGATCACGTCGACCTGGCGGTGCACGCAGCGGGAACGCTGCGCCGGGAGTCGGAGGTGCACCAGTACCGGATTGTGCCGATCACCGAGATTCAGCTCGTGCGGTTGCCCTAGCGGTCGTCCATTCCCCGCGTGACGTCACTGTCGGGGCGGATGATGGTGCCGCCGGACAGCTCGGGGATGTTGCCGAAGTCGGATTGCTGCCACAGGGACATGCGCCGGGCCTCCTCGTACTTGGCCTCGATGAAGGACTCGAGGACCACGCGCTCGACCCGCCATACCCCGGCCGGGCCGGTACCGACAACGCCGACGGTGGTGGCAGCGCCGAGCCGGATGGCCGGGAGCTCGCCGGTGCGCACCAGCTCCAGCACCTCGCCCACCGACAACGACAGGATCTCGGCCGTGTCGGCGACGGTGAGGAAACGTCCCACACCGGTGGCACCCGCTGAATCGTTCATGGAAACGATTATGCGTCTCCGCGTGATCGCAGTGGGCAGGGCGGGTTGCGGCTGTGGATAACTCTCCCGCGTGGGGGAGAAGACGACGACGATGGACTCACGGACACCCCATCGAACGGGAGGCAGGCGTGGTGAGCAAGCCGGCGAAGAGCACAGGCCAGCGATTCTGGTTCGACCCCCGATTCGCGATCGGCCTGGTGCTCGTCGTCGCGGCCGTCGTGGGGGTCTACTGGATTGTGGCGGGAAGCGACCAGACCACGGCCGTGTTCGCCGCCCGGTCCACCCTCGCCGTGGGAGACCACGTCGAGGCGTCCGACCTGGTGGCCACCCGGGTTCGCCTCGGGTCGGCCGATGCCCTCTACGTGACGCCCGACCGGCTGCCGCAGGAGGGCCTGCTGGTGACCCGGACCATCGCGGCCGGCGAGCTCGTGCCGGCGTCCGCCGTCGGGCGCACCAGCGGCGCCGAGTCGACCAGCATCGTGGTAGAGCTGACGAGCAGCCTCGCCGCCAGCATCGGACCGGGCTCCGTGGTCGACGTCTGGTCGTCGCGTTCCACCGGGCAGGCGGCATACGGGCCGCCCACGGTGCTGGTCGGGCGGGCCGCGGTCGTGCGTCTCATCGAACCGTCCGGGCTCGCCGCCACGTCGGGCATCCGTTCGCTGGAGGTCCTGGTGCCCAAGGACACCGTCGCGGCCGTGCTCGAGTCGATCGCGAACCGGGACGCGATCGCCGTGGTGCCCGTCAACGCGCCCCTGGGGGAGTAGCCGTGGCCACCCTCGCGCTGGCGTTGGACCGGCACACGGAAGACCGACTGCTGGTGGACCTGATCGAGCGGGGCCATGTGATCGTCGCCCGCTCGGCGTCGGCGGGCGAGCTCATCCTCGCGCTGCGCCAGAGCGCCCCGGAGATCGTGCTGGTCGGCGCCGCCCGGACAACCCTCACGGCGGACCTGATCGCCGCCTGCGATACCCAGGGGGCGCGGCTGATCGCGCTCGCCGCATCCGATCAGGACCGCCGCCATGCGGCCGGCCTCGGGCTGCTCGACGTGCTGGATGCCGCCACGGACTGGTCGGAGATCGAGGACCTGATCATTCACGGCGTCGCCATCCCGCTGCGGGTCGGCGACCCGCGGGCCCTGGCCGGGACCCGGCCCGGCGCCGTGATCGCGGTGTGGGGTCCCTCCGGAGCTCCGGGCCGAACCACCCTGGCCATCAACATCGCGGCCGAAATCGCCGCGGTCGGGCACACCGTCGTCCTGGCCGACATCGACACGTACAGCGGCTCGGTCGCCCCAGCCCTGGGCATGCTCGACGAGGCCCCCGGGTTCGCGGCGGCGTGCCGGCTGGCCGGCACGGACAGCCTCACCCAGTCCGAGCTCGAACGCGTTGCGCAGCGCTACAACACGCCCCAGGGCGCCTTCTGGGTGCTCACCGGGATCGGCCGGCCGTCCCGCTGGCCGGAGCTCTCCGCCGAACGGGTCACCCGCACCATCGACGAACTGCGCCGGTGGGTCGACTATGTCGTGCTCGACACCGGCTTCAGTCTCGAGAGCGACGAGGAGATCTCCAGCGACCTGTTCGCCCCCCGGCGCAATGCGGCCACCCTCACCGGACTCCGGTGCGCCGACCACGTGGTCGCGTGCGGCCTGGCCGACCCGGTCGGAATGGCCCGGTTCCTGCGCGCCTGGGTGGACCTGGCCGAGGTGGTCACGACCAGCCGGATCAGCGTGGTGATGAATCGGGTGCGGCGGGGAGCGGTCGGACTGGACCCGAACGGCCAGGTGGTGTCTGCCCTGCGCCGCTTCGGCGGAATCGAGTCCCCGATCCTGGTCCCGCATGACCAGCAGGGGGCGGATGCGGCCATCGTCGCGGGCCGCACCCTGCGGGACGCCGCGCCGAAGTCGCCGGCGCGAGCCAGCATCCGCCGGTTCGTCCGCACGGAACTCCTGCCCGTCCCCGCGCCCGCCGCAAGCCGGCGCCGGAGGGAAACGTGGTGGCGCCGGCCGGCCGTCGCCGGCTGAGCCTGGGGTCGGTCCGGCCCGGGGTCAGTCCTGCAGGGGAACGACGTCGATCCGGGACCCGGGACCCGTGACGACCATCACCCTGTGGCCGGTGACGCCGTGGAGCGCCTGGGTGAGCTGTTCCACGGATGCCGTGTCACCCACCGCGTCGGAGCGGCGCCACACCGTGACGGATGCCCCGGTGGCCTCGTCGATCGCCCGCACAAGCGGTGCCGGGTCCGCACCCGTCACCAGGAACACCCGGCCGATGGTGCGGGCCCGGCGGGGGACCTCGGCGATCTCGGAACGGTCCCGCCTCCACACGGAGAAGTGGTACCCGGCGGCGAGGCCGGTGGCCACGAGCAGGCCCAGCGGCGCCCGCACCCGATCGAGCAGGCTCTGGCCGGTGACGTCCCCGAGGGCGAATTCGAAGATGCGGTAGCCGATCACCAGAAGCGTGACGATGGCGACGGCGGCGCTGACCCCGAACACCAGGATCAGGTACACCCGCCGGCCCGTGGCGGCGATCCGGTCCGGGGCGACGGGGGTCGCCGGCTTCCAGGCGACCCACCACACCGGACCGCCCACCAGCAGCGCGCTGATGCCGCCCAGCAGGAGGGTGCGCGTGTCGGAGCCGGCCAACGAGGTGGTCAGGGCGGCGAGGATCGCGTTCACCACCACGCCCAGCCCGGATGCGGCGGCGACCAGGCCGATACCGGAGGTCACCAGCTGCGTCGCCATCCGGGTGGTGCCCGAGCGGGCCAGGGTGAGACGCCAGTGGTAACTCCAGACCAGCGCGCCGACGGCGGCCGCGGCCAGGCCGGCACCGAGGAGATCGAGCATGGCGGTGATCGGGTCAGTGCGATCGAAAGCGAGCCGGAGGAGCAGGAACAATACGGTACCGGCACCGGTCAGGGTCAGAATCGCGGCCCCGGCCACCCCGACGAGCACCAGAGTCACGTCGGCGAGCCCGCCGCGCAGGTCTTTGGCCCGGTTGCGGATCCACTGCCACCACCACACGAACGCGCCGCCGGCGAACCAGACCAGCGCCTGCAGGGTCAGCCGCCACCAGGGCTCGCCCACCGTGACGCTGGACCCGAAGGCGTCGACGGCCGCGTCGATCAGGGAAGCGAGCGCCGTGACGGCGCCGCCCACCGCGACCACAAGCCCGAACACCGAGCCGAGGACGGGGGCCACAGACACGAGCTGGGTGGGACTCTTGGTCTTGTGCCGGGACATCCACTGGTGCCAGGCCCACACCCCGGCCCAGACCACGCCGGTGGCGAAGATGAGCGGCTGCCAGTCGGTGCGCACGAGGGCGGCCGCCGTGGCCAGCAGGGCGCTGGTGGCGGTCACGAGCGAGACCGTGGACATGCCGGCCAGATACAGCCCCCAGGCAATGGAAGACCGCTCCTGGCCGTCACCCATCCGCCGCCACAACACCCACCAGAGCACGGCGGCGAAGGGCCCGGCGATCAGGGTGAAAGCCAGGGATCGGGCGAGCCCGGTGATATCGCCGGAGACGAGCGCGTTTCCGGCGTCGAGAAGGCGCCCGAGCACCCCGCTCAGGCCGATCGCCGCGATCACGACCAGCGCGAAGAGCAGGATGAAGACGATCACCCGCCGCGCGGTGGGCTGCGCCGCGCTCTGCCCGGAGGCGGACGATTTACGCGCCGCGATCACGATCCCGGCGATGCCGGCGCCGATCACGGCGATCAGGAGCAGGAGCACGATGCTGGCCATCATGAGGCCGCCTTCGGGTTCGGGCAGATCATGAGTTCATACGGGGTGTCGTCGATCAGCCAGTCGCCGTTCACTTTGACCAGATCGAACACGCCTTCCGTCTCGTATTCGTCGGCGCCGAAGGGACCGTTCCCGGACGAGGTGACGATGGATACCTTCACGTCGGCGGATTCGGCTCGTTCGGTGGTCGACACCAGGGTGACCCGGAGGTCACCCGTGGGCGAACGGTCGAACTTCTCGCAGCCCGAGAAAGCGTCCTCGGTCAGAAACTCGCCGGCGGCCTGTTCGTCGCCGTCGATGACCGCCGTGGCGTAGCCCTGCACGACTCCTTCCGGGGTCCCCGGATCGAGCGCCTGGGGTTCGCCGCGGGTGAAGACCGCGACCAGGGCCACCACCACGAGGACCGCGATCACGGACAGGATGATAATCAGGGTGCGATCGGGCTTTCCATTCGCTGTGCTCATAAGCACAGCATGGCCCAATTCACGCTCTCTCACCTTCGGTGATGTCGGCGGGCAGCCGGGCCATCTAGGCTATTGACCGTGTCGACGCTCAGTAATCTCGTACTTGCCCAGGGCCGCAGCAGCGCGGAGGACGTGGACTGGCTCCACATGCTCGTCGCGGACGGCCAGCTCCTCGCCGACCTTGCCTTCGCCGACATCGTGGTCTGGGTGCCCAGCAGCACCGGCAGTTTCGTCGCGGTCGCCCACGCCAGGCCCTCCAGCGCCGCCACCCTGTTCTACCGCGACTTCGTGGGCCAGGCCATCAAGGTGGAATGGCGCCAGCAGGTCACCGAGGCCTTCGAGACGGCCAAGATCGTCGACACCACGGCGCCGGACTGGTACGAGGAGACCCCGACCCGGGTGCGGGCGATCCCGGTCAGGCGACGGCTCTCCTCGACCGGGTCGCAAATCTCGGATGCGCCGGTGGCGGTCCTCACCCGGCACACCAACCTGAGTGAGGCCCGCACGCCCAGCCGCCAGGAGCTCACCTTCAACGACTGCGCCAACGACCTCTTCGCCATGATCGCGTCGGGCGATTTCCCCGATCTGGGCGCGCCCACCGGCC
Source organism: Cryobacterium sp. TmT2-59 (assembly GCF_004403545.1). Taxonomy (NCBI): domain Bacteria; kingdom Bacillati; phylum Actinomycetota; class Actinomycetes; order Micrococcales; family Microbacteriaceae; genus Cryobacterium; species Cryobacterium sp. TmT2-59. The sequence continues at coordinate 23,989 of NZ_SOGM01000068.1, forward strand.
CCCGCCGCGGTGCTCCGCGAGCCTCCGACGGGCTGATCCGGCTGGACGTCGACGGCGTGACCACGTTCGCCAGCCCGAACGCACTCTCCGCCTTCAACCGGATGGGCTTCATCGAGGAGCTGGAGGGGGAATCGTTGGCCGAGGTCACCACGAGCCTGCTCACGGGCACGGCCGTCGTCGACGAGACCCTGCCACTGGTCGTGACGGGCCGGGCGCCGTGGCGCACGGACGTCGAGGCGCGCGGGGTCACCGTGTCGCTGCGGGCCATCCCGATCCGCAACCGGGGCGAGCGGATCGGGGCGATCGTGCTCTGCCGGGACGTCACCGAGCTGCGGCACCAGGAGCGGGAACTGATCACGAAGGACGCGACGATCCGGGAGATCCACCACCGGGTCAAGAACAACCTGCAGACGGTGGCCTCCCTGCTGCGCATCCAGGCCAGGCGCACCCACTCCGACACCGCCCGGGAAGCTCTCAACCAGGCCATGCGCCGGGTGGCGGCCATCGCCGTCGTGCACGACACGCTCTCCGAGGGCCTCAATCAGAAGGTGGACTTCGATGTGGTGTTCGACCGTGTCCTGCTGCTGATCATGGAGGTGGCGTCCGCGCACAACACGACGGCGCATCCGAAATCGTCGGGCAGTTTCGGCATCCTGCCGAGCTCCTACGCGACCCCGTTGGCCCTGGCGCTGACCGAGCTCGTGACCAACGCCGTGGAGCACGGCCTGGCCGGGCGCGAGGGCGAGGTGTCGATCGAGGCCGAGCGCAACGAGGAGACCCTGACCGTGCGGGTCCGCGACAACGGATCGGGACTGCCGGAGGGCAAGGTCGGGTCGGGGCTGGGCACCCAGATCGTGCGCACCCTGATCCAGGGCGAGCTCAGCGGCAGCATCGACTGGCACACCATGATGGGCAGCGGAACCGAGGTCACCATCGAGATCCCACTGCGGTACATGCGCGAGGCGTAGCCCCGGGCCACCGGGGACATGAAGAAAGGCCCGGCTGGTCAGCCGGGCCTTTCTTCATGTCCCCGGTGCAGCGGTGAGGCCACGGGGGGCGTGCGCTAGGACGCGCGACGGGCCCGGGCGGCGCGGCGCTTGAGGGCACGGCGCTCGTCTTCGCTAAGGCCACCCCAGACGCCTGAGTCCTGGCCGGTCTCGAGCGCGTACTGGAGGCACACCTCGGTGACGTTGCAACGTGCGCAGACGGATTTTGCCTTCTCGATCTGGTCCACCGCGGGTCCAGTGTTGCCTACCGGAAAGAACAATTCCGGGTCGGCTGTGAGGCAGGCAGCTTTGTCGCGCCAGTCCATAGAGATGCTCCTTGATTGCAGGGATGCCTGGCCGATTGGCCGAAGATGAGAGGCTGCCGGTTGCAGGAAGGGTAACGGATCTACACAATCAGATCGACTCACGTCCCTGTGAGCGTCAACCGGGCCTCAATTATGGTCGCATAATGGTGGAGTCAAATCAATAGTTCTGTATGGGATATCTCTGTGAATTCAAGGTCAGACCACAGCCGGGACGCCGCCGACGGGGCCGGTGGGGTGCGCCGCCCGCGCGCCGTGGTGCTTCTGGCAGCCCTCCTCTGGGCAGAGGCTGCCCTCCTCTGGGTGGCCGTCGTCTGGCTCATCCTCGAGCTGCTGACCGCCACACCGACCTCCCTCGCCAGCGCCATCGCGATCCTGGTCCTGGTGGTCGTCGCGGCCGCGTGGGTGAGTGCGGTCGCCGTCAACTCCCTGCGGCGCCGGTCCTGGATCCGCGGTGCGGCCGTGACCTGGCAGCTGGTGCAGATCGCGGTGGCCGTCGGCTGCTTCCAGGGCCTGTACGCCCGGCCCGACCTCGGCTGGGCCCTGCTGCTTCCCTCGATCGTCGTGCTCGGCCTGCTGTTCACACCGCGCGTGATCGCCGAGACGACGACCCCCGCGCCCGAGTAACGCCAGGCGCCGGAGCACCAGGACGCCCACGGCATCCGCTGACCGTTCAGCGATCCCGAGGCGCCGCACGGCCGGTACTCGGTGCCGCAGGGCCCCTCAGGGCCATCCTCAGGCGGCTGAGAGGCGTTCCCGGATCAGGCGGCGAGGCCCAGCTTCTTGCGCAGGCTCGCGACGTGTCCGGTGGCCTTCACGTTGTAGAGGGCCACCGCGATCGCGCCGGCCTCGTCGATCACGAAGGTCGACCGCAGCACTCCGGTGACGGTCTTGCCGTACAGGTTCTTCTCGCCCCAGGCGCCGTAGCTTCGGTGCACGGCGAGGTCGGCGTCGCTGAGTAGGGGGAAGGTGAGCTCGTCGGTCTCCTGGAACTTCTTCAGCTTGGCCGGCGCATCCTTCGACACCCCGAGCACGCGGTAACCGGCAGAGGCCAGCGAAGCGAGGTTGTCACGGAAATCGCAGGCCTGCTTGGTGCAGCCGGGAGTCATCGCCGCCGGGTAGAAGTACACGACGACCTTCGAACCGGCGAAATCGGACAGCGAGACGGCGGTCCCGTCCTGGTCGGTCAGGGTGAACTGGGGGGCCTGGTCGCCGGCCGCGAGGCGCGTGGATTCCGTCATGCCCCCACGCTACCGAACGAATTCGACGGAGATTTTGGGCCAAACAGGCCGGATCGGCGCAAAAGCGGCTTGTAGCAGCAAAATTTTGGCTCTCCTGTCGTAACCGTGGGTTAAACCCGGCCGGGGAGCACTGGTTTGTGGCCGCCGAGGCTGAGCATGGCGAGGGCGATGAGGGCGTCGGGTGATTTGAA
>NZ_SOGM01000022.1:0-9986 GCF_004403545.1 Cryobacterium sp. TmT2-59
CGGGGTCGAGCCGGGCCTGCCACTGCAGGGCCATGCCCCGGATCAGGTCCGCGGGGAACGCGAACCCCTCCCCCGGCAGCCCCGCTGTTTCTTCGGTGATGGCACCGGTAGCGGCGGCGACCAGTGCACGTTCCGCGGTCAGGAGGTCGTCGGGGGCGACGCTCGGGCTGACCTTGTCGAGGGCCGTGACGATGGCCTCGGCCGCGTCGACACCCAGGTCGCCCGCGGTCAGTCCCGCGGCGACGGTCGGGTAGTACGGGGGCAGCATGCTGGTGCCGGCCCGGCGATCCGAGACGTTCCCGCCGAGGCGCACACGCCGGTTCGCTTCGCGGGCGGAGACCCGGGTGAGGCGCGTGATCAGGTCGATGCCGTTGCTGGCCCCCTGTTTCCAGGCCAGGGAATCGTGGCCGAGGATGCTGCGGGAGCGGTCCGCGACATCCGTCGCCGTAGACACCCTGGCCGCGTCGAGCCGGCGGCCGAGCTGCTCCACCGCGCCAAGGACGGCCAGGGCGTCGGTGTCGGTGAGCCGCGATNTCAAAGTATTTCGCAGATAGTTACGAATGAGGCGGGTGTTACTCGTGGGGCTCCCCGGCCGGTGAGGCGCCGCAAAACCGGGCCCGACAGCCCGCCGAGCCGTGAGTTCGGACCCTCTTCAGGCACAAAATAGGGGCGGAACTCACGGCTCGGCGATGAACTGCGGGGCGCTTGAGGTGTCGGCGCATCCGGACCGTGACCCCTGACACGGGCCCGCCTGGAAAATCGGCAGGAACCCCGCCCAGAAGCCGGCAGGAAGCCCGCCTAGAAGTCGGGCAGGAAGGCCTGCCAGACGGCTCGCCGCTCGCCGCGAGGATCGGATTCGACCCGGTCCTCCTCGTCGATGATCAGGGTCAATCGGTTGGTCTCCGTGTAGGTCGGCCAGGTATCGTCCGGCCGCCCGGTGCAGGCGAAGCGCAGCCAGTGGGTGCGCATCCGTTCGCCCGCGCTGACGAAGCGCTCCCGCCCGCCCAGCAGGCTCATGGCCCGGGCAAAGGGGAAGTCGACCTGGTCGAACAGGGCGAGCAGCTCGATGCCGTGTGTCGCCCCGAGGCCGAGCAGGTGCATCAGCCGCGGCGCCAGGTCGAAGCGGTAGACGTACACCGGCGCCACCCGGGAATGCAGTTCGCCGAGCTGCATGCTCGGGTACCAGAAGACGAAGTCGCTCCCGAAGTCCGCTGCCGAGCGATTCTCGGGCAGGCTGGCGTAGACGGTCCGCATGGCGTGGTGCGAACTCACCGGGGCGTGGTCGAAGATCGCGGCGATGCGCATCGGCGAGCGGGGGAGCACATCCACCCTCCCTGTGAACACGGAGCCCTCCCGCTCGTTGGTGCCGATGATGAGCGGCACCCGATGGGCGTTCCCGTTGCGGAACGCATCGAGGGGGCGTTCGGGCAGGAAATCGCCGTCCACCACCGGAGCGAGGCAGAAGGTGCCCGGGTAGGCGTCCGGCGTGCGCGCCGAGACGACCAGCGCGACCCGGGTCAGGTCGCTCACACTGGCCATCGACAGGAGCTCGTTCGGAGTCAGGGCGGACGTGTCGGGCGGAGAGAGCGCGCGCAGCTCCGCCACGAACTCCGCCGCCCAGCCGGCGCTGAGCGCGTGCGAGAACGACGCGCTGATCGGCGTGCTCTGGGCGATGGCACGGGCGAACAGGCCGGAGGCCGACGGCATCGCCATCAGGGTGATCACCGCGTTGGCGCCCGCAGATTCCCCGAACACCGTCACGTTGTGGGGGTTGCCGCCGAATGCACGGATGTTGTCCCGCACCCACCGCAGCGCGGCCACCTGATCGCGCAGCCCCGGATTGCTCTCCAGCGGGCGCTCGGGGGTCGAGTACCGGGAGAAGTCGAGGTAACCGAGGGCGCCCAGCCGGTAGTTGAAGCTCACGTACACGACCCGCCCGCTGTGCACGAACCGTTCCCCGCGGCCGGTGAAGTCATGCGAGGATCCCACGCTTTAGCCGCCGCCGCGGATGAAGACCATCACCGGGCGTCCCAGCTGTTTGCGGGAGGGGGCCGCCGGGCGCAGCACATTGATGGTCAGGCAGTCCTCGCTGGCCGGCACTCCGGGCTTGGCGCCCTTGAACTGTCCCTTGTACACCTGGGGAGCGACGTAGCCGAAGGTGGAGGCATCCCGGACACCGTCCCAGGGAACCACCGGCTGGGGGGGCACGGAACCGCAGGTCGCCCACCGGCGGAGCCGCGTACGGGATCCCGCGCCAGGCCAGGATCCCGTTCTCCTCCACCCCGCGCACGATCCCTCCCGTGACCCGAACGTCCAGTCGGCCGCGCGCTGTAGGTGGCTCATGGGTCAGCGTCGTGGTCATGGTGTCCTCGTTCCTGCGTCGGTCTCCTGCAACGGTGGCGCCGCCGCTAGCGGTACTCCGGGTTCGGCTGGAAGCCGAAACGCTCGCCTCGGTCCCATTCCCCGCGGAGGTTGCCGTAAGCGGGGATGCCGCCGTTGGCCTTCAGGATCGCGGCGAGGTGCATCAGGTTCCAGGTCATGAAGGTGGTGTTGCGGTTCGTGAACTCGTTTTCCGGTCCGCCCGAGCCGGGGTCGAGGTAGCTCGGCCCGGGTCCGATCTCGCCGATCCAGCCGGCATCCGCTCCCGGGGGGATCGTGTAGCCGATGTGCTGAAGGCTGTAGAGCACGTTCGACGCGCAGTGCTTCACGCCGTCCTCATTGCCGGTGATGATGACCCCGCCCACCTTGCCGTAGTAGACGTACTGGCCCTTGTCGTTGAACTCGCCCGACATCGCGTACAGCCGCTCGATGATCCGTTTGGTCACCGAGCCGTTGTCGCCGAGCCAGATCGGACCGCCGATCACGAGGATGTCGGAGGTGAGTACCTTGTCGAACAGGGCCGGCCAGGCATCCGTCGCCCAGCCGTGTTCGGTCATGTCCGGATACACGCCGGTGGCGATGTCGTGGTCGACGGCCCGGAGGGTCTCGACATAGACGCCCTGCTCGTGCATGAGGTTCGCGCTCAGGTTGATGATGCCCTGGGTGTGGCTGATTTCGGGGCTGTGTTTGAGGCTGCAATTGATGAACAGGGCCCGCAGGCCGGCGTATTCGAAGGATGCCTGGGTGTTGCGGGTCGGGGTCATGGCGCCAGTTTTGCACCGGCCAATGACCTCGGCTAGGGCCGCGCGGTCGCCCCGAACCCCGGTGCGGAACCTGAGCGGTCCGAATAGCTGATATGATTTCTGAGTTGTCTCCGAGCGCTTAGCTTGGTGGGCAGCCTGCGCTCGTAGCTCAACGGATAGAGCATCTGACTACGGATCAGAAGGTTGGGGGTTCGAATCCCTTCGGGCGCACAGACAGGCACGAACAGAAAAAGGAAAACCCCCGCATCTTCGGATGCGGGGGGTTTTTTCTGCGATGCACGTCGCGCTAGCGCGTCGCGACGACTTGCCGTACCAGACGGTCCGGCTCACGCCTGACGTTGGTGCGGTCGCAGCCGGAACACCCGAGCACGTAGACGGGGAGCGCGAGGCTCACGGCGTGGGCCGGGTTCGGCGTGAGGCGGGCGGCTGAGTGACAAAACGGGCACGTAATCCTCATGGCTGAGGCTCCTCTTCTACTGACTTACCCGCCACGGACCGTAACGCGTAATTCGAAGTTAACTCACGTCGCCGCCAGGCAGTAGCCCCTTGACCGGCAGGGGCAGCCTGTGCATGCTAGGCCGGTTCGGCGTGCTCGATCACGAAATCGGACCCGGGGAAGACCACGCTCTCGTGCCCCTCGCCGAACCGCACGAGGTAGGGCGGTTCGCCGTTCGGACCCCGAACCTCGACGATTTTCCCGTGGCGATCCGGTGTCTCCACCGTCTTTCCCCGAATGATGATCCGATCTCCCTGCGATGCGTGCATGGGAACCCACCTCCTGGGCGTTAGGTTACGCCGACCCTCCCGGCCTGCACAGGGCGCGGGCGTTCGGGCTGCGCTCGGGCCGCGTGCGGGTCAGGGCTCGCCGCGCAGCCGATCGCACAGAGTCGTGAGCTGCGTGAGCTCCTCCGTGCTGAGAGCGTCACCGATGCGGTCCGTGATAGTGCCCATGTGCTGCACCGCGACCCGGCGGAACAGCTCGTAGCCGACATCCGTCAACTCGATGATGGCCCCGCGGCCATCGGTGGGGTCGGTGAGCTTGGCCACGTACCCCCGCAACGCCAGCCGGTCCACCAGACGGCTCACGCTGGGCTGGGTGAGCAGAACGTGTCCGTTTAGATCGCGCAGGCGGATCCGACGGTTCGGCTCCCTCGACAGGTTGAACATGACGTCGTACTCGTTGAAGGAGATTTCCCGGGACGGAAAATCTGCGGCCAGGCTGCGCATGATGGCCACCTGGGCGCGGAACAGGGACTCCCATGCGGCTACGGCCACGGCTCGATCGCTCACCCGGCCTCCCAACCTTGTTTCAAGGATAGAGACTCCAGCGGTGACCCGCCGCTCGGGATGCGATCCGGGCGGAATCCAAGAAATAAAACCTGCCAAGGCTAGCGGTCCGTTACGCGTTCGTTATATATTCATTGAGCGTCAACCGTTTGCTGTGGCGGAAGGCGTGAAATGTGATTGCAGGACACTCTTGGTGCAAGGGAAAAGGGCCGGCCGTAGCCTCTACGACCGGCCCTTTGTCATGACCGGACGCCGGAACCTGGTCCCTTCGCCCGATGCGGACTTGCGCTCGCGCTCGCGCCCGCGGCGTCAGAAGACGTCGGGGCTGGGCGTGCTCGACTGGCGGATCGAGACGTCCGCGTGCCGGTCGAAGCGGTACCCCACGCCGCGCACGGTGCGAACGATGTCTTCGTAGCGGCCGAGCTTGGCGCGCAGGCGGCGCACGTGCACGTCGATCGTGCGCTCGTTCGGGGCATCCTCCTCGTCGGCGGCGTTCCACAGCTTCGAAATGAGTTCGGAGCGTTCGATCGTGCGGCCCTCCCGCAGCACGAGGTACTGCAGCAGTTCGAATTCCTTGTAGGTGAGGCCAGCCGTCTCGTTGTCGAGGATGACCCGCTTGCGGGAGATGTCGACCACGACTCCGCTGGGTGCGCGGTCGGGATCCTCCGTCTCGGTGCGGTGCTTGGCCAGCGCGGCCGGGTCCTGCAGGGCGAGGCGCACGACATCGACGTCGCGGCCGCCCGCACCGGTCGGGGCCAGGGCGACAGCCGCGTGGGTTTCGGACGCCGGGGCGATGCTGTTGGTCAGGGCCTTGAGGGCCTCGACGATGCGGCCGAGGCTCGTACCGGCCGCGGCCGCCTTGGCCTCGTCGATGCCGACGTAGAGAACAAAGCCCCGGGCCTGGGTGCCGTCGGGCACGGCACGGATGCGGGGCGCGGCGGGTGCCGGGGCGGCCTGGAGTTCCAGGCGGGCGGCCTGGGCTGAGCGGGCGGTGTCAATGTGTGCAAGCGACATGGGAGTGATCCTTGGCTGGGGTGGTGCAGGGAACCGGACGCGTTTCCGCGATGCCTGGGTTCGAAAAAGTGAGGCCGATCACGGCCGGGGCGGAGTCGGGGACTCCGTGGAGTTCAACCGGCCGGCCGCGAATTGTCAGCGGGGCGGGAACTGGGCGAGAGGGTCGCTGTCAGCGGGACATTCGGCAACACGCCGCGCAGCTGCCGGGCATCATCATGCCGGCAGTCCCGGGGGCCTCGAAGGAGGTTTGGGGGCGTGCGCTCGTTGTCATAGTTGCGAGTAAAGCCCACTGTTACGGCGTGTGTCAATTCCGTGACGACGGATGACGCGGTGTGACGCGCATCACGTTCGCCAACCCGGCGGCGGGTCGGAGGATCCGCCGTCGATCAGGAACGGGTGAAAGATTCCGTGACGAAATGCAATTTCATCAAAGATTCATGAACGGAGCGGGCTGCGGTGTGTTGCGGATCGAAGGAACTGCAACACACCGCAGTCGGTGGGGATGAGAAAAGGAACTAGACCAGGCCGTAGAGGCGGTCTCCGGCGTCGCCGAGGCCAGGCACGATGTAGCCGTGCTCGTCGAGACGGTCGTCGACGGCGCCGAGGACGATGGTCACCTCGCGGCCAGCGAGGGCCTTCTCCACGGCGGCGAGGCCCTCGGGCGCAGCCAGGATGCAGATGGCCGTCACATCGACGGCCCCGCGGTCGAAGAGGAACTGGATGGCCGCGATCAGCGAGCCGCCCGTTGCCAGCATCGGGTCGAGCACGAAGCACTGGCGGTCCGACAGGTCGTCCGGCAGACGCTCGGCATACGTGTTGGGTTCGAGGGTCTCCTCATTGCGCGCCATGCCGAGAAAACCCACCTCGGCGGTCGGCAGCAGCTTCACCATGCCCTCGAGCATGCCCAGGCCGGCGCGGAGGATCGGTACGACCAGCGGCTTGGGGTCACTGATCTGCACCCCGCGGGCCTCGGACACCGGGGTCTGCACGGTGACTTCTTCGACCCGCACGCCTCGGGTCCCCTCATAGGCGAGGAGGGTCATCAGTTCTTCGACGAGGGACCGGAAGAGCGGCGACGGAGTGCGCTTGTCCCGGAGAACCGTGAGTTTGTGGGTGATCAGGGGGTGGTCGGCTACGTGGACTCGCATAGGCTCAATCTACTAGTCGGGGGAGGGAATCGGATGGGCGAGCAGGGTCAGAGGCACAGCGAATGGATGCAGCTTGCCCTCGCCGAGGCCCGGACCGCCCTCGACACGGGCGATGTTCCCGTGGGCGCGGTGGTGCTGGACGCGGCCGGACAGGTGATCGGCCGCGGGCGGAATGAGCGGGAGCTGCTGCAGGACCCGACCGGCCACGCCGAGATGGTGGCCATCCGGCAGGCGGCCGCGACGCTGGGGGACTGGCATCTGACCGACTGCACCCTCGTGGTGACCCTCGAGCCCTGCGTCATGTGCGCGGGCGCGATCCTGGCCGCGCGGGTGCCCGTGGTCGTCTTCGGCGCCTGGGATGAGAAGGCCGGCGCCTCAGGGTCGGTGTACGACGTGCTGCGCGATCGCCGGCTCAATCATCGGGCCGAGGTGTTCGCCGAGGTCGAGGCGGCCGAGTGCGGCTCTCTGCTCAGGGACTTCTTTGCGGATCCAGCCCGCCGAGCCATTCGCTGAACATGGCGCGGGAAGCCCGCTGCATGCCGCTCGAGTAGCGTTCGCGGTCGCGGCGCAGTGCCGCCGGGTCGAAGCCTTCGGCGGCCACCTCGGCCTCTGAGGCGATCAGCCAGACCTCGTGCATCTCGTCGGTGACCTCCGGGTGGAACTGAACGGCCAGCGCCCAGTTTCCGATCGCGAAGGCCTCGTTGCCGTACTGGGGTGACCCGGCCAGCCGGGTCACAGTGTCGGGGAGGTCGAAGGTGTCGCTGTGCCACTGGAAGACGGGCACACCGGCGACATGTCGCACGGGGGAGTCCGCGCCGGCCGTCGTCGGTTCCACCGCGCGGTAGCCGATCTCGTTCGTCGGCCCGCGGTAGACCCGGGAACCGAGGGCGTTCGCCATCAGTTGCGCCCCCAGGCAGACGCCGAAGACGGGCCGTGCGGCGGTGAGGCGCTGCCGGAGCAGTTCGACCTCATCGTGCAGGGCGGGGAACCGGTCGGCCTCGTAGACGCCCATCTCTCCGCCCAGCACGACCAGCAGGTCGGCGGCCTCGGGGTCGATGGCCCGAACATCCTCGGTCAGAGTGTCGACGTACCGCACCGTGTAGCCATATTCGAGCAGCACCGGTTCGAGATTTCCCAGGTGGATCGTGGCGTCGTGTCGCAGGACGACCGCGGTGCGGGTCATTCACTCCCCTTGATGACGATGGTGTCGGTGGGGGGCGCCGGGCGGTTCGGGTCCACGAAGATGTCCGGCTCGAGGTAGATGACCCGGGCTGCGGGCACGGCCTCGCGGATGCGGTTTTCGACGTTGTCGATGCCGGCCGCGACGTCGGAGAAACGGGTCTCGGCGTCGAAGGCGACCTTGGCGGCCACGAGCAGTTCGTCCGGACCGAGGTAGAGGGTCTTGAGGTGGATGATCTTCCACGTCTCCGGGCCGGCGAGGATGGCGCGTTCGATGGCCGCGGCATCCTTCGCCCCTGCGCCCTCGCCGACGAGCAGGCTCTTGGTCTCGATGCCGAGGACGATGGCGACCAGCACGAGGAGCAGGCCGATGAGTAGGGTGCCGACGGCGTCCCAGATGGGGTTGCCGGTGATGATGGTCAGGCCGACGCCGAGGAAGGCGAAGACCAGGCCGGCGAGGGCGGCGATGTCTTCGAGCAGCACCACGGGCAGCTCGGGCGCCTTCGCGTGCCGCACGAACTGCACCCAGGACTGGTTGCCGCGCACGTGGTTCGACTCCTTGATGGCGGTGCGCAGGGAGAAGGATTCGAGCCCCATGGCCACCAGGAGCACCACGATCGGCAGCCAGGGCACCTCGAGCGGGTGCGGGTGTTGCAGTTTCTGCGCGCCCTCGTAGAGCGAGAAGACGCCGCCGATCGAGAAGAGGATGATCGACACCACGAACGCGTAGACGTAACGCTCACGGCCGTAGCCGAACGGATGCTCCTTGTCGGCCTCCTGGCGTGACTTGCGCCCGCCCACCAGCAGCAGCACCTGGTTGCCGGAGTCGGCGAGGGAGTGCACCGCCTCGGCGAGCATCGAGGAGGAGCCCGAGAAGGCCCAGGCCACGAACTTCGTGATCGCGATCCCGAGATTGGCTGCGAGGGCAGCCACGATTGCCTTGTTTCCGCCCGATGCACTCATGCAGCCAATCCTAGAACGCCCGTCGCTTGTGGTCCTTACGCGGTCGGCACAGGGCGCGAAACTAGACTCCCGGTATGACTGCGACTGTTCCGACCACTCTTCCCACCATCGCGTTCCTCGGTGCCGGCTCCATGGCCCGGGCCGTCCTGACCGGGCTGCTGAAGCCGGAGGTGACCGTGACCGGGGGCATCCGGGCCACCAACCGCAGCACGGCCAAGGCCGAGGAACTGGCCGGGATCGACGGCGTCACGGCCTGGGCCACGGATGTCGACCCGGAGGCGAACCTCAAGGCCATCGCCGGCGCGCGCATCGTGATCGTCGCCGTGAAGCCCCCGATGGTCCCCGACCTGCTGGCCGAGATCGCCGACAGCCTCGAGCCCGGCACGCTGGTCGTCAGCGTGGCCGCCGGCGTCACCATCGCCACGTTCGAGGGTCTGCTGCCCGAATCGGTGTCGGTCATCCGCTCGATGCCGAACACGCCGGCCCTGGTCGGAAAGGCCGTCACCGGGTTGAGCGCGGGAACGCGGTCCACCCCCACCGACCTGGAGCTGGCCCGGACCCTGTTCGGCACCGTCGGCGACGTGCTGGTCGTGCCGGAGGAGAAGCTCGACGCCCTCAGCACCATTTCCGGCTCCGGCCCCGCCTACGTGTTCTACCTGATCGAGCAGCTCACCGCGACGGCCGTCGCCAAGGGTTTCACCCCCGAGGAGGCCGCGGTCATGGTGAACGGCACGTTCCACGGCGCGACCAGCCTGCTCGCCGCATCCGCTCTGTCGCCGACCGAGTTGCGCCGACAGGTGACGAGCCCGAGCGGAACGACCGAGCGCGCCGTCTGGGAACTCGAAAAGGGCGGCCTCAAGGAACTCTTCGACCGCGCGACGGATGCCGCCCTCGCCCGCGCGCGCGAGCTCGCCGGCCACTAGCTGAACCAATTCGACGGAGATATTGCTCTAAGAAATAGGTTTCGGGCGATTCGGAGCCGAAACGGGCAGAATCTCCGTCGAATTCGCTCGGGCAGGTGCTGTTCACCCGGCGACGGCCAGGCGCGCGCCCCCGGCAACACTCCGCCCGGCGTTGAACCAATTCGACGGAGATACTGCTGTAAAAAAGCGGTTTCGGGCTGTTTGGGCGCGATTTCGGAAAAATCTCGGCTCTCCTGTCGTAACCGTGGGTTAAACCCGGCCGGGGAGCACGGGTTTGTGGCCGCCGAGGCTGAGCATGGCGAGGGCGATGAGGGCGTCGGATGATTTGA
>NZ_SOGM01000049.1:0-55991 GCF_004403545.1 Cryobacterium sp. TmT2-59
TCGGGCGCGATCACGGTCTTCCAGACCAGGGCCTGAATCCGGATCTCGTCCGCGGGCACCGCCACCGGGTGGTCGCCGCCGCCTCCGGTGGCGGCGGCAACGAGTTCGGACTCGGCCGTCTGCACCTGGTCCAGGTCGGTGCAGCGGAGCGTGGGTACCAGGGCGGTCAGGATCGCGTCGACGCTGTCGAGGCCGATCTCCCCGGACGCCAGGCCCGCCGCGGTCGCCGGGAACGCGGGCGGCAGGGCCTGCCTCGCGAGGGTGAACCGGGTGCGCAGCTGCGCGCCCAGCCGGATCCGGCGCTGCGCGGTCGGACGCGAGACCAGCGTCACCCGCTGGATCAGGTCCGACGGGGTGAGGCAGGCCTTCCGGACCGAGAGCCGCCCGGTATCGAGCTCGGGCCGGGACCGGTCGGCGATCGCCGCCGCCGTCGCCACCCGCAGGGCGTCCACCCTTCGGCCGAGCTGCTCCACCGCCGCGGTCACCTGCAGCAGGCCATCGTCATCGCACCCCCGCACCCCCTGAACACCACAGCGTGGCACCCACCTCGCCCGCGAGGGCCGCGAACGCAGCAGCCACCACAGCGGCGTCGAGGGTTGCAGTGGGGTCATCCATANGATTTAGAAGATAAATACTACCCTAGGTCAGGCAGTTGGGCCCGAGCAGGCTCTTCAGCTCCCCGAAGAGGTCCGCGCTGATCTTCACCTGGTGGGGCAGCTCGAACACGCGCGCGGTGTTGCCCTTGATCAATTTGAGCCTGACCTCTGACGTTCCGATGTGGCGGGTGATGACCTCGCCCAACGCCGTCACGGTGTCGGTCGTCGCCCGGGACTCCGCCAGGGTGACGGTCAGCGTCCCCGAGTCGGAGGCCTGCCCGAGTTCCGGCGCGAAGATGCTGTACGCGTGCAGGTTCATCCCGTCGTCGCGCATGCTCACCCGGCCCCGCACGACCACGATGGAGTCGCTGATCAGGTCGGGCGAGAACTCCTGGTAGGCCTTGCCCATGAACATCACGGCGATCTCCCCGCCGAAGTCCTCGACCTGGATGATGCCGTACTGGTTGCCCGACTTCTTCGCGATCCGGTGCTGCACGCTCGTGATCAGCCCGGCGATGGTGACGGTGTCGGCATCCTGGGTCTGCTCCGACGCCATCAGGTCGACGATGGTGGTGCTGGCGTGCTTGGCCAGCGGGATCTCGAGCCCGGCCAGCGGGTGGTCGGACACGTACAGCCCCAGCATGTCCCGTTCGAAGGCGAGCTTCTCCTTCTTGCCCCACTCGGGACGGTCCGGCACCTGCTCGGTTTCCTGCGGGTCGTCGAACAGGCTGTCGAAGTCGAACCCGACCATGCCGTGTTCCTCGTCGCGCTTGATTTTCACGGCCGATTCGACCGCGGCCTCATGGATTTCGACCATGCCGCGCCGGGTCGCTCCGAGGGAGTCGAACGCACCGGCCTTGACGAGGGACTCGATCGTGCGTTTGTTGGCCACCTGGATCGGTACCTTGCGCAGGAAGTCGTGGAACGACTCGAACCGCCCCTTCTCCTTCCGGGCGAGGCGGATGGCGTCGACGACGTTGAAGCCGACGTTGCGCACCGCCCCCATACCGAAACGGATGTCCGTGCCCACGGCCGCGAAGTAGCCGATGGACTCGTTCACGTCCGGCGGCAGGACCTGGATGCCCATCCTGCGGCACTCGTTCAGGTACAGCGCGAGCTTGTCGCGCGAATCGCCGACGCTGGTCAGGAGCGCGGCCATGTACTCGGCCGGGTATTTGGCCTTGAGGTAGGCGGTCCAGTACGAGAGCACCCCGTACGCGGCCGAGTGCGCCTTGTTGAAGGCGTAGTCGGAGAACGGGAGCAGGATGTCCCAGACTGTCTTCACCGCGTCCATGGAGTAGCCGTTGGCGACCATTCCGCCGGAGAAACCCTCGAACTGCTTGTCCAGTTCGGATTTCTTCTTCTTGCCCATCGCCCGGCGCAGCAGGTCCGCCTGGCCGAGGGAGAAGCCGGCCAGTTTCTGCGCGATCGACATGACCTGTTCCTGGTAGACGATCAGGCCGTAGGTGGTGCCGATGACGTCCTGCAGGGCTTCTTCGAGCTCGGGATGGATCGGGATGATCTCCTGCTGACCGGTCTTCCGCAGCGCGTAGTTGGTGTGCGAGTTGGCGCCCATGGGGCCGGGCCGGTAGAGGGCGATGACAGCCGAGATGTCTTCGAAGTTGTCGGGCTTCATCAGGCGCAGCAGGGAGCGCATGGGCCCGCCGTCCAGCTGGAACACCCCGAGGGTGTCGCCCCGGGCGAGCAGCTCGTAGGCCAGCGGGTCGTCCAGCCCGAGCTCCTCGAGCACGGGCCGGTGACCACGGTTGACCGCGATGTTGTCGAGGGTGTCGTCGATGATGGTGAGGTTGCGCAGCCCCAGGAAGTCCATCTTGATCAGGCCCAGGGCCTCGGATGCCGGGTAGTCGAACTGCGTGACGACCTGGCCGTCCGCTTCGCGCTTCATGATCGGGATGATGTCGATCAGCGGGTCGGAGCTCATGATCACGCCGGCGGCGTGGACGCCCCACTGGCGTTTCAGGTTCTCCAGGCCCAGGGCCGTGTCGAAGACGGTGCGGGCCTCGGGGTCGGATTCGATCACCGCGCGGAAGTCGGCCGCCTCGCGGTAGCGCGCGTGGTCCTTGTCGAACATGCCGGTCAGGGGCACGTCCTTGCCCATGATGGCCGGCGGCATGGCCTTTGTGAGCTTGTCGCCCATGCCGAATGGGAACCCGAGCACCCGGGAGGCGTCTTTCAGGGCCTGCTTGGCCTTGATCGTGCCGTAGGTGACGATCTGGGCGACGCGTTCTTCGCCGTACTTCTCGGTGACGTAGTGGATCACCTCACCGCGCCGGCGCTCGTCGAAGTCGACGTCGAAGTCGGGCATGGAGACGCGGTCCGGGTTCAGGAACCGTTCGAAGATCAGGCCGTGGATCAGCGGGTCGAGGTCGGTGATGCCCATGGCGTAGGCCACCATCGAGCCGGCGCCCGAGCCACGGCCGGGACCCACCCGGATGCCCTGCTGCTTCGCCCACATGATGAAGTCGGCGACCACGAGGAAGTAGCCGGGGAAGCCCATCTGGATGATGATGCCGATCTCGTAGTCGGCTCGTTTGCGCACGTCGTCCGGGATGCCCTTCGGGTAGCGCTTGGCCAGCCCGATCTCGTTCTCCTTGACGAACCAGCTCTCCTCGTTCTCCCCTTCCGGGCAGGGGAAGCGGGGCATGTAGTTGGCTTTGGTGTTGAAGTCCACCTGGCAGCGTTCGGCGATCAGCAGCGTGTTGTCGCAGGCTTCCGGGTGGTCGCGGAACAGGTGCCGCATCTGCGCGGCGGTCTTGAGATAGAACTCGTCGGAGTCGAACTTGAAGCGGTTCGGGTCGTCGAGGGTCGAGGCGGACTGCACGCAGAGCAGGGCCGCGTGGGCGGTCGCGTCGTGGGCGTGGGTGTAGTGCAGGTCGTTGGAGGCGACCAGCGGAAGTTTGAGCTCTCCGGCGAGCTTCAGCAGGTCGGTCATGGTGCGGCGTTCGATGTCGATGCCGTGGTCCATGATCTCGCAGAAGAAGTTCTCCTTGCCGAAGATGTCCTGGAAGTCGCCGGCGGCCTTCTTCGCCTCCTCGTACTGCCCGAGGCGGAGGCGGGTCTGCACCTCGCCACCGACGCATCCGGTCGTGCCGATCAGGCCGGTGGAGAACTCGGAGAGCAGCTCCCGGTCCATCCTTGGTTTGAAATAGTACCCCTCCAGGCTGGCCTTGGACGAGAGCCGGAACAGGTTGTGCATCCCCGCCGTGGTCTCGGAGAGCAGGGTCATGTGGGTGTAGGAGCCGGCGCCGCCGACGTCGTCCCGGTTCTGGCCGGAGGCGCCCCAGCGCACCCGGGTCTTGTCGCGCCGGTCGGTGCCGGGAGTGATGTAGGCCTCGGTGCCGATGATCGGCTTGATGCCGGCCTCGGTGGCGGTGCGCCAGAAGTCGAAGGCGCCGAACACGTTGCCGTGGTCGGTAATGGCGACCGCAGGCATCCCCTGCTCGATGGCCGCGTTGATCAGCGGTTTGACGCGCGCGGCACCATCGAGCATCGAGTACTCGCTGTGCACGTGGAGGTGCACGAACGAATCATTCGATCCACCCGACTTATTCTGAGAGGACAAAACGGCTCCGAGGTGTTGAGGTTGGACTCTCCAGCCTAGGCATCGCGCAGCACGTCGAGTGCATGCGCGAGGTCGGCGGGGTATTCGGTGGTGAACGTGACCCAGTCCCGGGAATCGGGGTGGAAGAAGGCCAGCTGCCTGGCGTGCAGCCATTGCCGGGTCAGGCCCAGACGCGCTGTGATCGACGGGTCTGCACCATACATGGCGTCGCCGACGCACGGATGCTGCTGCGCGGCCATGTGCACGCGGATCTGGTGGGTGCGTCCCGTCTCCAGGTGTACCTCCAGCAGCGACGCCGACCGGAACGCCTCCAGGGTCTCGTAGTGCGTGACGGAGTCCTTGCCGCCGGCGATCACCGCGAACTTCCAGTCCGACCGCGGGTGGCGGCCGATGGGAGCGTCGACGGTTCCCGCGAGCGGGTCGGGGTGCCCCTGCACGACGGCGTGGTAGATCTTCTCGACTTCGCGATCGTGGAATGCCTTCTTCAGCCAGGTGTAGGCAGCTTCGGATTTGGCGACGACCATCAGGCCGCTGGTGCCCACGTCGAGGCGGTGCACGATCCCGGCCCGTTCGCTGGCCCCTGAGGTCGCGATCCGGTAGCCGGCCGCGGAGAGGGCGCCGAGGACGGTCGGCCCGGTCCAGCCGACACTGGGGTGCGCGGCGACGCCGGACGGCTTGTTCACGACGACGATGCTCTCGTCGTCGTGAACGATGGTGAGGTCCGGCACCGCGATGGGAACGATCGCCAGGGCTTCCCGGGGCTGCCAGGTCACCTCCAGCCAGGCTCCCCCGTGCAGGCGGTCGGACTTGCCGACCACGGCGCCGTTGAGCGTGACCCCGCCGGCCTCGCACACCTCGGCCGCGAAACTCCGCGAGAAGCCGAGGAGCTTGGCGATGCCGGCGTCGACGCGCACGCCGGCGAGTCCGTCCGGAAGGGGAAGGGAGCGAGTTTCCATAGAGAGGATCAGGGTGCTAACTGGGTGGGAGCCACGTCGGACGTGTCTGAAGCGCTGGTGCGGCGGCCGTCGAGGCCGATGCCGCGAATGGTCAGGTACATGAAGATGATCATGCTCGACACGATGGCCATGTCGGCGACGTTGTAGATGGCGGGGATCAGCCAGGGTGTCGCGATGAAGTCGATGACATGTCCCTGACCGAAAGACGGCTCCCGCAGGAGACGGTCGGTCAGGTTGCCGAGCACGCCGCCGAGCAGCAGACCGAAGACGAGCGACCACGCGAGTGAGCGGATGCGTCCGGCGAACCAGACGATGAGGAACACCACGACGACGGCGATGATGGAGAAAACCCAGGTCATCCCCGTGGCCAGGGAAAAAGCCGCGCCCGGGTTCCGGACGAACTGCAGTTGCAGCACGCTTCCCAGAACCCGGACGACGTCACCCTCGGTCAGTCTCGTGACGACGAGGAACTTGCTGATCTGATCCAGTGCGTAGATGGCCAGCGCCACGAGGGCGAGGACGATCAGCGCAGTGGAGCGTTTCTTCGCTCCGACCTTAGGCGCCAAAGCTCTGGAAGCTCGGCTTCGAGGCGTTGCTCGACTCGACCGGCGACGTGGCGTCGAGGTCGTGCAGCTGGGACTCGATGTAGCTCTTCAGCTTCTGGCGGTACTCGCGCTCGAAGGTGCGCAGGTCATCGATCTTGGTCTCGAGGACCGAACGCTCCTGGTCGAGGATGTTGAGCTGCGCACGCTGCTTGGCTTCCGCCTCGGCGACGAGACGGGCGGCGGTGGCGTGGCCCTCGGCGATGAGTGCATCGCGCTTCTCGGCGCCCTCCTTGACGTGCTCCTCGTGCAGGCGGCGGGCCAGCTGGAGGAGGTTCGTGGTGCCGGCGGTCTCGTCGATGGGCTCGGCGACAACCGGAGCCGGGACGGGCACGGCTGCGGCCACGACGGGCTCGGCAACCGTTTCGGCGATCGGCGCGGACTCGACGGGCTCGGCAACGGGCTCGGAGGCGCCGCCACCGGAGGAAACGCGAGCCTTGAGCTCCTCGTTCTCAGCGGTCAGTCGACGAAGCTCGACAACGACCTCGTCAAGGAAGTCATCGACCTCGTCCTGATCGTAACCTTCGCGAAATTTAGTCGACTGGAACCGCTTGTTGACTACATCTTCCGGAGTTAACGCCATGGCTTTCCACCCTTAAAACTTGAGTTGTGAACATTTGTTTGCGTTCGACCAACGGTACCAAGGTCCGACGTGATGTCGAACCGCGCCGACCGGACGCGTCGTCGGTCAAGAATACATGGCCCGAGTGTGAGGGGGTCTATAACCTCTGCGCGAACGTCATCACGGACATTCCGATGATGACGCAGAGCATGGTCAGGCTCCAGCCGAAATCGAACGCGATGGGGCCGAGCCGGAGCGGCGGCAGGAGCCGCCGGAAGAACTTGATCGGCGGGTCGGTCACGGTGTATACGAACTCGATCAGCACGAGCGTGAAGCCCTGAGGGCGCCACGACCGGTTGACACTGCGCACCAGATCGACGATGAACCGCCCCCACATCACGAAGAAATAGAGCAGCAGAACGAAGTACGCGAGGCCCGCGATGATCCCGATGATGGACACGGTGCGCGCTACGACTGGGCGAAGAAGGACGCCTCGGCGTCGGTTTCCTCAGCCGCGTTGTCGCCGGACACGACGACGTGGGACGGGGACAGCAGGAAGACCTTCGCGGTGACGCGCTCGATCTTGCCGTACAGGCCCTGGGACAGGCCGCTGGCGAAGTCGATCAGACGCCGGGCATCCGCGTCGCTCATCTGGGACAGGTTGATGATGACCGGGATGCCGTCCCGGAAGGATTCGGCGATCACCTGGGCGTCCTTGTACTGGCGCGGGTGGACGGTGAGGATTTCATTCATGTCTGAGGTAGCCACATTCTTAGGGGTGGAAGTCTTGCGCAGCGGTGTCACCGGTGCACGGCCGGCCGAGCCGGCGGAGTGCGACGAGGCGGAGTGCGAAGAGGTGGAGGCGGAGGAGTGAGGAGCCGCGGTCTTCGGGGCCGCCGAGTGCGACGATGCTGGACTGGACGCAGCGGAGTGCGGGGCGGTCGACACGGGCGCAGCAGCGGGCGCCTCGTATTCGAGTTCCTCGTCTGCCAGGCCCAGGTAAACCATGGTTTTCTTGAGCGGGTTGGACATCTCGACCTCCGTGTTGGTGATTCTACTTATCCAGATTAACCGGGTACCGGGCGATTACCGGTGATTGCTGTGCCAATTCGAAGGTGTGTCGCCCCTTCGCTGATCGCCTCCGGGTAGTCCTGGGACATGCCCATGGACAGGAACTTCGCCTCCGGCGCCAGCAGCCGGATGCGCTCGCCCAGCTCACGAACCCGGGCGAAGGCCCGCCTGGGTTCCTCGCCGAGCGGGGCCACCGCCATCAGTCCGAGCAGGCGCAGCCCCGAGGTGGACAGGACTCGTTCGACCAGGGGGTCGAGCAGGCCGGGGTCGACTCCCCCGCGTGCCGGGTCGTCGGTGAGGTTCACCTGCACGAAGCAGTCGATGACGTCGGATTCCGAGCTGAGCGCGTCGACCAGTGAGGCCCGGTCGACGGAGTGAATGACGTCGGCGTAGGCCCGAACCTGTTTGGCCTTCTTGCCCTGGACCTGGCCGACGAAATGCCAGGTCAGGTCCAGTCCGGCCAGGGCCTCGACCTTCGCCTGGGCTTCCTGATGACGGTTCTCGCCGACATCGTGCACGCCGAGGGCGACGAGCTGCTCGATCAGGGTGACCGGGTGGAACTTGGTCACGACGACGGTCACGATGTCCCGTTCGTCGCGCCCGGCCGAGGCCGCCGCGGCAGCGATTCCACTGCGCACGGCGGCCAGGCGCTCCGCCAGGCCGGCCAGGTCGCGCAGGCCGGCCAGGTCGGGGTCACTCATCTCGCCGTTCGCCCCGCTACTTCAGGAAGTCCGGGATGTCCAGGTCGTCCGGGTCTTCTTCGAAGGCGGGGTCGGCGACGGCCGCACCCGGTTCGACGCCGGACCAGACCGAGGACGCGGAGGCGTCACCGACGGAATAGGCGGCGGAATCGTTCGCGTCCGCGGCGGTACCATTCGAACCGGCGCCGTTCGAGGAGACGCCCGCCGCGACGCCGGCGGCGACGAGGTCGGCCCGGCGCACCTCGACGGCCTTGGCACCCGGCTCTCCGCCGTCGAACCCGGCCGCGATCACGGTGACCCGCACCTCGTCGCCGAGGGTGTCGTCGATGACGGCACCGAAGATGATGTTGGCTTCGGGGTGGACGGCTTCCTGCACCAGGCGGGCGGCGTCATTGATCTCGAAGATTCCGAGGTTCGAGCCACCCTGGATGGACAGGAGTACGCCGTGCGCCCCGTCGATGGACGCCTCGAGCAGCGGCGATGCCACGGCCAGTTCGGCGGCCTTGATGGCACGGTCGGCGCCGCGGGAGGAGCCGATGCCCATCAGCGCGGAACCGGCGCCCTGCATGACCGACTTGACGTCGGCGAAGTCGAGGTTGATCAGGCCGGGGGTGGTGATCAGGTCGGTGATGCCCTGCACACCGGCGAGGAGGACCTGGTCGGCGGTGGCGAACGCCTCGAGCATGCTGATGCCGCGGTCGCTGATCTCCAGCAAGCGGTCGTTCGGCACGACGATGAGGGTGTCGACCTCGTTCTTGAGGGAGGCGACGCCGGCCTCGGCCTGCGCCTGGCGGCGCTTGCCCTCGAAGCCGAAGGGCTTGGTGACGACACCGATGGTGAGCGCGCCGATGGACTTGGCGATGCGGGCGACGACGGGCGCACCGCCGGTGCCCGTTCCACCACCCTCGCCTGCCGTGACGAAGACCATGTCCGCGCCAGCCAGGGCCTCTTCGATTTCTTCGGCGTGATCCTCGGCGGCGCGACGGCCCACCTCGGGGTCGGCGCCGGCGCCGAGGCCGCGGGTGAGGTCGCGGCCCACGTCGAGTTTGACGTCGGCGTCGCTCATCAGGAGCGCCTGGGCATCCGTATTGATGGCGATGAACTCGACCCCGCGGAGGCCGAGCTCGATCATGCGGTTGACGGCGTTGACACCGCCGCCACCGATTCCAACAACCTTGATGACTGCGAGGTAGTTCTGATTTGTTGTTGACACGTCCGGCCTCCGGTGGAACCCTAAACCTCTTGTCGAAGTTTAAAGTTATGCTGAGTATGCAATTCCTGTATCGAAGTTATGCGCCAGCCGTGCCGGGACGGGGAGGCGCGCCCGCGTGTCGCGAAGATTCAGCCCAGAACTCAGCGAAGAACTCGCCGATTCAGCGAAGAACGGCGCTGTCGGGCGAGGACACGTCGTATTCGCCGACGGTGCCCACCGGGTGGCTCACGATCAGGGCGGCCAGGACGACCGCCTTGTACTCCGACTTCTCCGCGCTTCCCCAGACCACGCGGGCCCCGCCGACCAGCGTCAGGGTGACATCGTCCTTGGTGGCCGCGGTCACTGTGTCCAGTCCGGTGCGGATGCTCTCCGGCAAAGCGGCGATCACGGCCGTCGCGGCGAGGAAGCCGGCGCTGCCCGACCCCGAGCGCGCATCGATGGTGGCGTACCCGGCCGGGCGCTCCGGGCTGCTCTGGATCACCACTCCGGCCGCGTCGACCAGGTCGAAGCCCGCGCCGGTCGCCAATGCCCCGACCGGCTCGCGCTCGACGATGCGCACCACCAGTGTGGCGGGCGGGCGGCTCTCGGTGACGTAGCTCTGGATCAGGGTGAACTCGGACAGGTCCTTCTTCACCTCGGCCAGATCGACGAGCGGCAACGGCGTGCCGAGCTGGTCGCCCAGAGCCGCCTGAATCTTGTCCGCCGGGATCCGGTTCGCTCCGACGACCTCGATCGTGCGCAGCGCCATCAGCGGCGAGTAGACGCCGACGACGACGAAAGCGGCCAGGACGACGGTGACGCCCAGGGACGCCAGCCAGGCATTGCGCCGGCGGCGTGACCGCCAGGTGAACCGCCTGACCTCCTCGCGCTCGTAGCGTTTCCGAGCCCGCCGGGCGGCCCGCAGCTTGAGCCTGGCCCCGGCCGGTGTGAGGGGCGCCGCAGGTTTGTCGGCCGGCTGCGTCTTCGTCGAGCGCGTGTCCGCAGGCGGCGTGGGTGCGGGGCTCGCGCCCGAGCCCGGCCGCAGTGGAGACACCGAGGCCAGGGGACCCGGAAGGGCGGATGCCGGCTGCACGGTGATCGGCTCGGTGAACGACTCGGTGTTCGGTTCGGTGGACGCGGCGCCACGCGAGGGCCACGAACCGCGCACGAAAGATTGGGCGGCGGGCGGGCGCACGGGGCGACGGATGCCGGCCCCCTTGCGCGCCGGCGGGGCGCTGTCGGTCGGCGTTTCGGCGGGAGGAACGACCGGACGTTCGAAGCCCTGTGGCCGCCTCATGCCCGGGCGCGGCTCATCCGCGCGCCCGCGTGAGCGAGCCGAGGAGCTGGGGAACGATGCGGTACACGTCGCCGCAGCCGAGGGTGACCACGAAGTCGCCGTCCCGGGCGATGGAGGCGACGTAGTCCGCGGCCTCCTGCCAGTCGGGCACGTAGACCACGTGGGACGGGTCGAGGAACCGGTCGGCGACGAGCGTGCCGGTGACGCCGGGCTCGGGGTCTTCCCGGGCGCCGTACACGCCCAGTACGACGGTCTGGTCGGCGCAGGTCTCGAGGGCGTCCGCGAATTCCTGCGCGAAGAGCCGGGTGCGGCTGTACAGGTGCGGCTGGTGCACGGCGATGATGCGGCCGGAGCCGACCACGGTTCGGGCGGCGGACAGGGCTGCGGCCACTTCGGTCGGGTGATGGGCGTAGTCGTCGTAGACGCTCACGCCGCCGACTGTGCCGTGCAGTTCGAACCGGCGCTCCGTGCCGCCGAACTCCGAGATGGCGGCCAGGGACGCTTCAGCCTCGAACCCGAGTCCCACCAGCACAGCGAAGGCCCCGGCGGCGTTGATGGCGTTGTGCCGGCCCGGGATGCGGAGGGTGGCGAAGTAGTCGTGGCCGGCCCACGCCACGCCGAAGCGCACCGGCCCGTCCGTGACCACGGAGTGCAGCCGCACGTCGGCGCCGTCGTCCTCGCCGAAGGTGATGACGCGCTTTTCGGCCAGCTTGCCGGTCACACTGACCGCGCCAGGGTCGTCGGAGGAGATGACGACGAGTTCGGTCGCGTTCTGGGCGAACTCCACGAAGGCCGCCTCGAACGCTTCCAGCGAGCCGTAGTGGTCGAGGTGGTCGGGGTCGACGTTGGTGACCAAAGCCACGGCCGTGTTGTAGAGCAGGAACGACCCGTCGGATTCGTCGGCCTCGACGACGAAGAGATCGTCGGTTCCGCTGGCCGCCGACACGCCGAGGGACTCGATCACGCCGCCGTTGACGAAGCTCGGGTGCTGTCCCAGGCCGAGCAGGCCGGTCACGATCATGCCGGTGGAGGTGGTCTTGCCGTGGGCGCCGGCCACGGCGACCAGACGGTGCTTCTCGATCAGCCAGGCCAGGGCCTGCGACCGGTGCAGCACCGGGAGGCCCTTCTCCCTGGCCAGCACGTACTCGGGGTTGTCCTGCCAGAGCGCGCCCGTGACGACGAGGCTGTCGGCGTCGCCGACGTTCTCGGCCGCGTGGCCGATCGCGATGCGCGCGCCCAGTTTGCGCAGTGCCAGCACGTTGTCCGACTCCCGCACGTCAGACCCGGTCACCGTGTGCCCGGCGTCGATGAACAGGCGCGCGATGCCGCTCATCCCCGAGCCGCCGATGCCCACGAAATGCACCGTTCCGAGATCTCGGGGAATGGTGAGGTTCAGATCGGGCTTGATCACGGTTGCTGCGCTCTTCTCAGTCGGAGACGAATGTGGAGACGAATGGTTGAAGACAGGTGCTCGGTGTGCTGAAACCACGTTAGCCGCCGCGGCCCCGGAATGCCGGATTGACCGCGGCGGGCGCGAACCCGGGCGGTTACCCCCGGACCGCGCCCTGAATGAAGTCGACCATTCTGGCGGCGCCGTCCCTGGCCCCGGCGGATGCCGCCGCGACGCCCATCCGGCGCACCCGCGACCGGTCGCTCAGCACGGGGATGAGCTCGTCCCGGACCCATTCGGGGAGGAAGTCCGCGTCATCGACGAGGATTCCGCCGCCGGACGCGACGACGTCGGCCGCGTTGAAGCGCTGCTCGCCGTTGCCCACCGGGTACGGCACGTACGCGGCCGGGATGCCCAGGGCGCTCAGCTCGGACACCGTGCCGGCGCCGGACCGGGACACGGCGAAGTCCGCCGCTGACAGCGCCAGGTCCATCCGGTCGCAATAGGAGATCATGCGATAGTGCCCCAGACCGGGGTCGCTCACCTCGGACTTGTCGCCGGTGATGTGCAGCACCTGCCACCCGGCGGCGATCAGCGCGGGCGCGGATTGGACGATCGTCGTGTTCAGTCTTCTCGCGCCGAGGGATCCGCCGGTGACGAGCAGGGTGGGCCGCTCCTCGGCGAGGCCGAAGAAGGCGAGCGCCTCCGGGCGAGTCGCGTCCCGGTCCAGCTCGGCGATTTCGGCGCGCAGCGGCATCCCGACGGTGTGCGCGCGCCGGATCCGGGTGCCGGCGAAGGCGACACCGACATGGTGGGTCAACCAGGCGCCCAGCCGGTTGGCCAGGCCGGCCTTGAAATTGGCCTCGTGGATGACGATGGGGATGCCTGACCGGCGGGCGGCCAGGTACGCCGGCGTGGACACGTAGCCGCCAAAACCCACCACGACGTCGACGCCGCGGGCGGCGAGGAGGTCGGCAAGGTCGGCGACCGCCTGGTTGAACCGCGGCAGGAAAGTGAGGGCCTGGCGGTTCGGACGACGCGGGAACGGCAGCCGGGGCACGAACACGAGCTCGTAGCCGCGGGCGGGAACCAGCCTGGCCTCGAGCCCCTCCCGGGTGCCGAGCACGATCAGAGTGGCGTCCGGTTCCCGCGCGGCGATGGTGTCCGCCACCGCCAGCAGGGGGTTCACGTGGCCGGCGGTTCCGCCTCCGGCCAGAAGGTAGGTGGTCACCGGTTCTCTCCCGTCAGCGCTGTGTTGGCCGGCGAGGCCGCGTTGGCCGGCGAGCCGGCATGGTCGCCGTGGGCGAAGGACAGCACGATTCCGATGGCGCCCAGCGTCGACAGCAGGGCTGTGCCGCCGGACGAGACCAGCGGGAGCGGCACGCCGAGAACGGGGAACACGCCGAGGACCACGCCGATGTTGACGAACGCCTGGCCGATCAGCCAGACCATGACGGCCGCGGTGGAGACCCTGGCCTGCATGCTCACGCTGGTGCGCATGATCCGCAGGAACGCGAACGCCAGGAGGATGAACATGGCCAGCACCACGATCGCGCCGATCAGGCCGAGCTCCTCGCCGATGATGGCGAAGATATAGTCGTTGTCGGCGGCGGGCAGCCAGGACCACTTCGCTTTGGAGTTGCCGAGCCCCACGCCGAACACTCCCCCGTTGGCGAGGGCCCAGGTACCGTGCAACGGCTGCCAGCAGGCGGCCGAGATGGGGCCGTCGACCGCGTCGCAGCCGTCACCGAGGAAGCTCAGGATGCGCGTCATCCGGTTGGAGCTGGTCAACGCCATCAGGAGAGCGAGCACGGCACCGACCCCGAGCGGAAGGCCCAGCATGCGCAGGCGCACCCCGGCGAAGAAGAGCGCGCCGAAGAGGATGCCCGCCATGATCATGACGGTGCCGAGGTCCCCGCCGATCAGGACCAGCATGACGGCGCCGCCGCCCACGCCGAAGACGGGGATGTAGACGTGGCGCCAGTCGTCGAGCTTGTTCTGCTTCTGGGACAAGATCATGCCGAGCCAGATGACCAGGGCCAGCTTGATGCCCTCGGAGGGCTGGAACTGGATCCCGCCGATGGAGAGCCAATTGGTGTTGCCGGCCACTTCGATGCCGAGCGGCGTGAACACTACCAGGCACTGGAGCAGGCAGGAGATGATCAGCGCCGGCCAGGAGACGCGCCGCCAGAACTTGAGCGGCAGCCGGCTGATCAGCAACATCAGGGGCACCCCGATCAGGGCGAACCCGCCCTGGCGCAGCACTGTGCCGAAGAACCCGGTGTTCTCCAGGTAGGAGTCCACCGAGGAGGACGAGAGCACCATGACCAGTCCGAACACGATCAGGAACAGGGTCGTGCCCAGCAGCAGGAAGTAGCTGGCGGACTCGGCGTGCAGGACCCGGCCGAGATGGATGCGGGCGGCGTGCCCCGCGTCCTCGGCCTCCGGAGCGGGTCCCGTAGCATGGGGCCCCGCCGTCCGGGTGGCGGCGGTCGCCGCGGCCAGGTCAGGCCTGGGCGCGCGGGTCCGAGGCGGAGTCGCCACCCCGATCACCTCCAAGATATTCGTGCACGGCTTCGGCGAACAACCGGCCGCGCTGGGCGTAGTCGGTGAACTGGTCCATGGATGCGGCGGCCGGCGCGAGGAGCACGACGTCGCCGGTTTCGGCGAGGTCGGCCGCCAGCCGCACGGCCTCCGGCATGACCTGACCAGTGTCGTCGGCCTCGATCTCGAACACCCGCAGCTCGGGCGCGTGTCGCCGGAATGCGTCGCGCAGCACGGAACGGTCGACTCCGATGATGACGGCGCCCCGCAGGTGCCCGACGTGGCCGGCCACCAGCTGGTCGATGTCGACGCCCTTGAGCAGGCCTCCGACGAGCCAGACGACGGAGTCGAACGCGGTCAGTGACGCGTCGGCCGCGTGCGGGTTGGTGGCCTTCGAATCGTCGATCCAGCGGATGCCGGCGGCCTCGGCCACGATCTCGATCCGGTGCGCGTCGAGCCTGAAGTCTTCGAGCGCGTCGTGGATGACCGCGGCGGGCACGCCGAAGGACCGGGCGAGGGCGCTGGCCGCGAGGATGTCGGCGAGGAGGTGCGGCGCACTGAGCCCGTTGGCGCGGAGGTCTTGCACGGTGGTGATCTCCACGGCCGTCTCGTGCCGGTCCTCGTGGAACGCGCGGTCGCAGAGGATTCCGTCCACGATGCCGAGGTCGCTGGGACCGGGCACACCGAGGCCGAAGCCGATCGCCCGAGCCCCCTCGACGACGTCGGCGTCCTCGACCATGCGCATCGTGGCGGCATCCGCCTTGTTGTAGACGCAGGCCGACTTCGTGTTCGCGTAGACCGTGGCTTTCGCGTCGCGGTACGCCTTGGCCGAGCCGTGCCAGTCGAGGTGGTCGTCGGCGATGTTCAGGCAGACGCTGGCCCAGGGCACGAGCGCTCCCGGACCGGTGCGGGGCAGATGGTGCAGCTGGTAACTGGAGAGCTCGACCACGAGCACGTCCCAGCCCTGCGGGTCGCGCACGGCGTCGAGCACGGGCACGCCGATGTTGCCGCAGGGCGCCACCCGGTGGCCTGCTGCGGCGAGCATGGTGGCGGTGAGCTGCACCGTGGTGGTCTTACCGTTGGTGCCGGTGACGAGGATCCATTCGGCCGGGGCACCGACCTTGTCCCGCAGGCGCCAGGCCAGCTCGATGTCACCCCAGACCGGGATGCCGGCGGTCGCAGCCCAGAGCAGTAGCGGGTGGTCGGGGTGGAAGCCCGGCGATGCGATCAGCACGTCCGGCCGGTGCTCGATCAGTTCGGCGGGCACGGTGGCCGGGGCGGCCTGCACGAGGCCCGCCCCGATCACGTCGAGCAGGCGGATGGTCTGCTCCGGTGCCGTCCCGGCCACGACGAGCACCTCGGCGCCGAGTTCGGCGAGGGTGTCCGCGGCCGCGAAGCCGGTGACGCCCAGGCCGAGCACGCCCACCCGCAGGCCGGACCAGTCGGAGTGCCAGCTGGTCAGGCCGTCCAGGCGCGCGGCATCCGCTGCGGCGAGCGAGGCGCCGCCGGAGTGTCTTCCGGTCACTAGCTGGCCAGCCATTCGAGGTAGAACGACCCGACGCCCGCGGCCACCAGGAGGCCGCCGATGATCCAGAAGCGCACCACGACGGTGACTTCGGCCCAGCCCTTGAGCTCGAAGTGATGGTGGATCGGGCTCATCAGGAAAATGCGTTTGCCGCGGGTGAGTTTGAAGTAGGCGCGCTGCACGATGACGGAGCCGGCCTCGAACACGAACAGCCCGCCGATCAGCACTAGGAGCAGCTCGGTGCGGCTGAGGATGGCCAGGGCGGCCAGGGCGCCGCCGATGGCGAGTGACCCGGTGTCGCCGAGGAAGATCTTCGCCGGCGACGTGTTGTACCAGAGGAAGCCGATCAGGCCGCCGACGATGGCCGCCGACACGATCGCCAGGTCGAGCGGGTCGCGCACGTCGTAGGAGCGGTAGAGGTCGGCGACGTCCGCTCCCCCGAACCGGGCCTGGTTGGACTGCCAGAAACCGATCACGATGAAGGCGCCGATCGAGAGGATCGAGGAACCGGTGGCGAGGCCGTCGAGCCCGTCGGTGACGTTGACGCTGTTGGAGGTGGCCGCCACGATCAGGCAGATCCAGATCACGAAGAGGATGGTGCCGATGATGGCGCCGAGCTGCATGAAGTCCAGCGGCAGGTCCCGCAGCAGCGAGATTTTCGTCGACGCCGGCGTCACCCCGTTGATGTTCGGGAACTGGATCGAGAGGAGGGCGAAGGTGCTCGCCACGATGACCTGCCCGATGACCTTGGCCCAGCCGCCGAGACCGAGGCTGCGCTGGTTGCGGGTCTTGAGGAAGTCGTCGATGAAACCGACGAAGCCGAGGCCCACCATCATGAATAGCACCAGCAGCGGCGACATCGGGATGTGGCTCCCGGTGATCCACATGGCCGAGAAGTAGCTGATCACGGTGCCGAGGATGATGATGATGCCGCCCATGGTGGCGGTGCCGCGTTTGGCGTGGTGGCTCTGCGGCCCGTCGTCGCGGATGAACTGCCCCCAGCCCAGCTTCTTGAACAGCCGGATGAACAGTGGCGTGAACGCCAGGGTGAAGACGAGGGAGAAGGCTCCGGCCATCAGCAGTGCTCTCATGAGAACCACTCTCCGAGCCGGTCGCCGAGAAAGCGCAGGCCGGCGGAATTGGACGATTTGACCAGCACAGTGTCTCCCGGTCGCACCGTCTTCGTCAGCAGGTCGAAGGCCTCGTCCGACGACTCGACGAACGCCGACTCCCCGTCCCAGGATCCTTCGTTGATCGTGCTGATGTGCATGCGCCGCGCGCCGCGGCCCACGACGACGAGCTGGGAGATGTTCAGCCGCACGGCCATCAGGCCGATCCGGTCATGCTCTTCGCCGGCCAGCTCGCCCAGTTCGCTCATCTCGCCGAGGACGGCGAAGGTGCGCTGCCCGGGGGCGGCGATCTGGGCGAGTGTCTTCAGCGCGGCGGTCATCGAGTCGGGGCTCGCGTTGTAGGCGTCGTTGATCACGGTCACGCCCTCACGCCCACCCATCACCTGCATCCGCCAGCGCTCGGCGGTCTGCACGGATTCAAGGGCGGAGACGATGTCGTCGATCCCGACGCCGAGGAGTTCGGCGGCGGCCGCGGCGGCCAGTGCGTTCATCACGTGGTGCTCGCCGAGCACCTGGAAGGACACCGGCCGTGACTCCCCCGAGGCCAGCTGCAGGGTGAAGGTGGTGCCGGTCGCGGTCCCGTGCACGTCGGTGGCGCGCACGCCCTCGTCGCAGTACTGGCCGAACCAGACGATCCGGGCCGCGGTGGCGGCGGCCATCCCGGCGACGCGCGGGTCGTCGGCGTTCAGCACGGCGACATCCGTGGCCAGCAGGTCGGTGACCATCTCGGTCTTGGCCAGGACGGTGGCCTCGATGCCGCCGAACTCGCCCGCGTGGGCGAGGCCGACCTTGAGCACGATGCCGATGTCGGGACGGGCCATCCTGATCAGCCGGGCGATCTCGCCGACGGCGCTCGCACCCATTTCGGCCACGAGGAATCGGGTGTCCATCGTGAGTTCGAGCATGGTCAGCGGCGCGCCGACCTCGTTGTTGAAGGAGGCCCGGGCGGCGACGGTGGGCCCGACCCGTTCGAGCACGGCCCGGATCAGGTTCTTGGTGGTGGTCTTGCCGTTCGAGCCGGTGACGCCGACGATCTTCAGGATGCCGGCGGCACGCACGCGGAGCACGACCTCGGTGGCCAGGTCGCCCAGCGCCACCACGGCGTCGGCGACGACGATCTGGGCCACGGGCAGGTCCAGGCGCCGTTCGACGATCAAAAGCGCCGCGCCCTGCCCGGCGGCGGACGGGGCGAAGAGGTGGCCGTCGGTCACGTCCCCGGGCTTGGCCACGAAGATCGAACCGGGCACGGATTCGCGCGAGTCGGTGTGCACCGTGCCGTCGACGACGGACTCGGCGGTCAGCGCGCTGCCGTCGAGGTGGAGGACCCCGGAGACGGCCGCGGCGATCTCGGTCAGGGTGAGGGCGATCATCTACAGCCACCCGGCTTCGCGCAGCGCCTGGCGGGAATCGTCCCTGGCGGAGTACGGAATCTTGACGCCGGCGACTTCGTGATAATTTTCATGCCCTGGTCCCGCGTACAAGATCGCGTCGCCTTCTTTCGCTAGTGAGAGTGCCGTGCGGAACGCCGTGCGGGGATCCGCGACCTCGTAGAACTCCCCGTCGGGGACGGCTTCCCTGGCTGCTGCCAGGAGCGTGGCACGGATGGCCGCGGGGTCTTCGAACCGCGGGTGGAAGTCTGTGACGACCACGATGTCCGACCCGCGCGCCGCGATGGCGCCCATGTCGGCGCGCTTGGTGGTGTCGCGGTCGCCGTCGGCCCCGAACACCATGATCAGGCGGCCGGGCGTGAACTTGCGGATGGCGGCCAGGGTGTTCAGGAACGCATCCGGGCTGTGGCCGTAGTCGATGTAGACGAGCGGGCCCGCGTCGCCCGAGATGCGCTCGGCCCGACCGGGGATGTAGACGTCGATGCCGCCGTCGCGGTCGAGCGTGTGCGCGATGGCCTCGAGGTCGTAGCCGGATTCGACCAGCAGCAGGATGGCGAGGGCCGCGTTGGCGGCCATGAACCAGCCGACCAGGGGAACCCGGGTCTGCAGCCGACGGCCTTCCGGGCCCTCGAGCAGGAACTCGGTGTAGAGCGCGCTCTCGTCGACGATGCTCATGTGCCAGTCGGCGTCGACCGCGGGGTTGCTGCTGAGGGTGGTGACCGGGATGCGGCACTCCTCGACGATCCGGCGACCCCAGCCGGAGTCCACCGTGATCACGCCGCGGCGGGAGCGGTCGGGCTGGAAGAGCTCGAGCTTGGCCTGGAAGTACTCGTCCAGGCCGGCATAGTCGTCGAGGTGGTCGTGGCTCAGGTTGGTGAACCCGGCCACGTCGAAGACGAGGCCGTCGACCCGGTGGCGGCTGAGCGCCTGCGCCGACACCTCGATGGCGACGGCCCGAACCTCGGCCTCGCGCATCCGTGCCAGCAGCGCGTGCAGTTCGGTGGCTTCCGGGGTGGTCAGGGCGCTCACGACGGCCAGCTCGCCGATGCGGCGTTCGGCGGTCGAGGTGAGCCCGGACACGACGCCCAGCTGATTCAGGATGGCGAAGAGCAGGTAGACCACGCTGGTCTTGCCGTTCGTGCCGGTGACGGCGAAGAGCGTCGCCGGGTTGTCCTCCGTGCGGTAGATCCAGGCGGCGACGGCTCCCAGCGCGGCGCGCGCGTCGGGGGTCACCAGGATGGGGAGGCCGCTGCCGGCGGCGAGGAGCGCGCCGGCCTCATCGGTCAGGATGGCGACGGCGCCGGCCTCGCGGGCGGCCGCGGCGAAGGACGCGCCATGGCTGGCCCGTCCGGGTACGCCGACGTAGAGGTCTCCGGGCTGCACTGTGCGCGAACTCAGGCTGACGCCGGTGACCTCGAGGCCATCCACGTCGCCGCGCAAATAAAGTTCGAATTCATCGACCAGTCCCGACAACGATCTGGGGACCGGATGCTGAGGACGGAGAGCCGAGGGTGCCAATTCGGTCACGGGGGCTCGCTTTCTTACCAGGTACCGGGAAGGGCAGGCGCGGTGGCGCCCGATGGAACCGCCCGGTACTTCTTCAGCACCTGGCTCATGACCTCCTGGAAGACCGGAGCAGATGCCGCCGAAGAGTTCAGTTTAACAGGATCGGCGAGGCTGACGGACACGACGTACTGCGGATCGTCGGCCGGGGCGAAGCCGGAGACCGACACCAGGTACCCCTTGGTGTACCCTCCCTGCCCGTCCGGCATCTGCGCCGTGCCAGTCTTGGCGGCCACGCGGTAGCCGGGAATGTTCCACTTCGCGGCCAGCCAGCCCTTCTGGTAGACCATCTCGAGCATGTCGGCGGTGTCGCGCGCGGCGGTGGCCGAGATCACCGGTGTCCCGGTCGTCGGCGGGACCTCGGTCATGGTGCCGTCGGCGTGCCGGCAGCCCGCCACCAGCTGCACGGGCATGCGTACCCCGTTGTTGCCGATCGTCTGGTAGATGCTGGACACCTGCAGTGCCGTGGTCGTCAGACCCTGCCCGAACATGGTCGCGTACTTGGTCTGGTTGTCCCAGTCCTGCCACGGGTGCAGGATGCCGGAGTCCTCGGCGAGGAAGCCCGATTCGGTGACCGCGCCGATCCCGAATTTGGTCATGTAGTCGTAGCGCTGCTCATCGCTGATCATCTCGCCGAACTTGGACATCCCGGTATTGGAGGATTCGATCAGCACGCCGGTCAGGGTGAGGTTCAGGTCGGCGTGGCCGGAGCTATCGTTCACGTTGGCACCGTTCGCCGGGAGGTACCGGTAGGGCGCGACGACCTTGCTGTACGGCGTGGCCACGCCCGCATCGAGCACGGATGCCGCGGTGAGTGCCTTGAACGTCGAGCCCGGTTCGAAGGAGGCCGTGAACGCCCGCGACCCGCGGTCGTCGGGGTTCGGGGTGCCGTTGACGTTGTTGGGGTCCACCGAGGGGTAGTCCGCCACAGCCACCAGCTTGCCGGTCTTCACTTCCTGCACGACGACGTTGCCCCACGCCGCCCCGGTCGCGATGGCCTGCTTGGCCAGCACCTGCTGCACGTACCACTGCAGGTCGGAGTCGATCGTGGTGACGACGTCGCCGCCGTTCTCGGCCTGCCTGGTGGTCACCGTGCTCTGCGGCAGGCGAACACCGTCGGCGCCCTTCTCGTAGGTCTCGATCCCGTTGCTGCTGGCCAGGCAGGCGTCCTGGCCGAGCTCGAGCCCGGCCTGCGCCTCCCCCACGGACGACACGAACCCGACCAGGTTGCCGGCGACGGCGCCGTCGGGGTAGACCCGGCTGGGATTCTTCTCGGCGTACATCCACGGAATCTCGAGCTTGTCGATGGCCCGGAAGACCGAGACGTCCACCGCGCGGGCGACGAAGGCGTAGTCGGAGTCCTTGTTCTCGGCGAGGGCGTCGGCGATGATCTTGAGGATGGCGTCCCCGGACTGCCCGGTGAGGGCGCCGACCTCGGCCGCGGCCTGGGCGACGGTCACGGTCACCTTGCCGGCGTCGGTGGTGCGTTCGAATTCGGCCGCGTTCCGTGGCGACAGGGTGATGTTGTAGCGCATGACCGTGCCGGCCAGGACCACGCCGTTGGCGTCGACGATGTCGCCGCGGGAGCCGTAGACGGGTTGCTCGACCGATCGGTTGCCGAGCGAGTCGGCGTTGAGCGTGTCGGCGCGCACGATCTGGATGTCCACCAGCCGGACCACGAACACGGCGACGAATGCGAACAACAGCACGACCGTCACTGCGATGCGCCGTCTGCCTGACCGGGTGCTGCTCGCCACCTGTGAGTCCTTACTGCGGCCGGGGCCACTGGTTTGGCGGGTTCTGGAGGTGAGCGGCGGGCGAGCGTGCTGGAACGAGACCGCGGTCCGGAACAGCCTAACCGTTACCGGGTCGCGGGCGTCGGCAGTCCGTTCGGCGTGGCCGTCGAGGCGACCGGAGCTGCGGCAGGCGCGGCGGCCGGGGCCGGGGCCACCGAGCCGCCCACGCTGGCACCCTGGCCGCTGCCCTGCGGCAGCTGGGTCACGAGAGGCACCCCGGCGAGGAGGGAGTTGGGCACCAGGCTGGCGGCGCCGCCCTGGCTGCCGGCGGCCGAGGCCGGAGCGCCGAGCACGGCGCCGTCGGACAGCCGGAGGTAGACCGGGTTGGAGTTGCTGACCATACCGAGGGCCTCCGCGTTGGCCGCGAGGCTCTGCGGCGAGGACGACCGCACGAGGTCTTCGGTCACGCTCTCCGCGGTGCGCCCGAGTTCGACCTGGCTGGCCTGGAGCCGGGAGACCTCGTAGGCGGACTGGGAGATCCCGACGCTGAGGAGCAGTTGGGCGAGCACGATCAGTGAGACGCCGGTGACGGCGGAGAGGGCGTAGACGATCTTCGGTCGGGCCCGGCGCTGGCTGCTCGAGGACACGATCTCGATGTGGCGGCGTTCCTCCACCGCGGCGGCGGGCTCGGTCGCCCAGTTCGGTCGTGGTGCGCGTGCGAGGTTGTCGCTCATGCTGCTCTCCTCAGTCGCTCGGCGGCGCGAAGTCGAACCGACGTGGCACGCGGGTTCATCGCTTTTTCGTCTTCCGAGGCCATTTCGGCGCCGCGGATCAGAAGCTTGAATAGTGGTTTGTGTTCGGGCAGCTCGACCGGGAGGCCGGCCGGGGCGCTGGAGCTGGAGGCCTTGGCCAGCAGTTTCTTGACGATCCGGTCTTCGAGGGACTGGTAGGCCATGACGACGATGCGGCCGCCGACGGAGACCGCATCGAGCGACGCCGGGATCGCGCGTTCGAGCACGGCGAGTTCCTGGTTCACCTCGATGCGCAGCGCCTGAAAGACCCGTTTCGCCGGGTGGCCGGCGCGCTGGACGACGACCGGGGTGACGGCGGTGATGACGGCGACCAACTGGGCGGAGCGCACGAACGGCGTCGTTTCCCGAGCTTCGACGATGGCCTTGGCGTAGCGTGCGGCCAGTTTCTCTTCGCCGTACTCGTGGAAGATCCGGCGCAGTTCCTGCTCGCTGTAGGTGGCGAGGATGCGCTCGGCGGTCAGGTCGCTGGTGTTGTCCATGCGCATGTCCAGGGGCGCGTCCTTGGAGTAGGAGAACCCGCGCTCGACCCGGTCGAGCTGCAGGGAGGACACGCCCAGGTCGAAGAGCACACCGGACACCTCCGTGATGCCGAGGCCGGCCAGGGCGTCCTGGATGCCGTCGTAGATGGTGTGCACGAGGTGGATCCGGTCGCGGAACGGCTTCAGCCGCTCCTCGGCGATGGCCAGGGCGTCGAGGTCCCGGTCGAGTCCGACCAGGGTCAGCCCGGGGAAGCGCTGCAGGAACGCCTCGGCGTGCCCGCCCATGCCGAGGGTGGCGTCGACGAGGACCGCGCCGGGGCGCTCCAGCGCCGGGCCGAGCAACTCGACGCAGCGTTCGAGCAGTACTGGGGTGTGGATGTCGTTGATGGCCATAATCCGGGTCAGACCCTGAGTCCTGATCCCCATCCATTCGTTCCTGCCACCGGGGAAGTGTGTCAGGCAGAACGGCTGGGAGTCAGGCGCCAGGAGCTAGATGAGTCCCGGAATCACCTCCTCCGTGATGTTTGCGAATGAGGCTTCTTGTTCGGCGAGGTAGGTCTCCCACGCCGCGCTGTCCCAGATTTCGACCCGGGTGCCCGCACCGATGACCGTGAGCTCGCGGTCGAGTCCGGCGAAGCTGCGCAGGTGGGCCGGGATGGTCACCCGGTTCTGCTTGTCCGGCATCTCGGCGCTCGCACCCGACAGCATCACACGGGCGTAGTCACGGGCGGGCTTGCTCGTGAGCGGTGCCTGGCTGAGCTTCTCGTGGAACGCCTCGAACTCGCGCGTCGTGAAGACGTAGAGGCAGTTCTCCTGCCCACGGGTCATGACGATCCCGGTGGCCAACTCGTCGCGGAACTTCGCGGGGAGGATGATGCGCCCCTTTTCGTCGAGCTTGGGTGCGTAGGTCCCGAGAAACATTCATCACCCCTTCTCTTCCGGCCAAGTTCCAGGTCTTGCTCCACTTTACTCCACTTTCATCCACAAAGTCGGAAATAACCGAGAAAACTCGAGATATTTTCCCCACTGACCCGCACAAACACTGGGCTGGTCCGGTGGAGGGAAAATTGTCATTGAGCACCGGTCCCGCCATCCCCGGGCCGTTTTCGGGCACAAAAAAAGGGCCGATCAGATGATCGGCCCGATTGTTCTCTGCGGTTTGTGTTGCTGCGGTTGGCGTTGCTGCGGTTGGTGTTACTGCTGGCCGTCCTGGCGGCGGTCCCAGCGGTCGTTCATGCGGTCCATGAATCCGCGGTCGGCGGTGCGCTGCGTCGGCTGGCGACGGGGAGGACCGGTCATGCGGCGGCCCGA
Organism: Cryobacterium sp. TmT2-59; assembly: GCF_004403545.1. Lineage (NCBI taxonomy): Bacteria > Bacillati > Actinomycetota > Actinomycetes > Micrococcales > Microbacteriaceae > Cryobacterium > Cryobacterium sp. TmT2-59. Next base: position 24,439 of record NZ_SOGM01000049.1, read on the forward strand.
CTTGCCCGGGGTGGTCGCGATCAGGACGCCGGCGAACATGACCACGAAGCCCAAGATGCCGATCCACAACTGCTGCAGGGCCACACCGGCGATCAAGCCACCGATTCCGGCGACGGCAGCCAGAACTCCGATAGCGATCGAGCGGTAGTTGGGCCGGAGGGATGAGCCTCCGACGTTCGCCACGAAGTCGGCGTCGTTGTGGTATAGGCCGCGCTCCATCTCTTCGAGGAGTCGCTGCTCTTGTTCAGAAAGCGGCATCTCATTCCTCCTATTTGGGATCGAGCGGTTTACTCCCCGATTCTAACCCCGCCGGGATGGCTAGGCTAGGCAGGTGGCTGAAAGCAATCAACTGATCGATCTGGTTCATTCTCGCATCGACGATTTCCTCAAAACCCGTCAACCAATTGTGACCAGCATCAGCCCGGATCTGACGCCCCTGGTGGACTTCTCACGGCAGTTTCTCAGCGGTGGCAAGCGCTTCCGGGCCCTGTTCTGCTACTGGGGCTGGCAGAGTGTCGGCACCGGCGCGGGGGGCCCCGGGACCGGCGCATCCGTGCCGGACGAGGGCCGGATCGGAGCGGTCATTTCCGCCGCCGCGGCCCTGGAGATCTTCCACGCCGCCGCACTGGTGCACGATGACATCATCGACAATTCGGACACCCGTCGAGGAGCCGCCTCGGCCCACAAACTCTTCGAGGGGATGCACAGCGACAACGGCTGGGCGGGCAGCCGGTTCGAGTTCGGCCGGGCCGCTGCCATCCTGCTGGGCGACCTCCTCCTGGGCTGGAGCGACGAGCTGCTCGACGAGGGTCTGGAGCTCGCGCCGGATTCGTCGGCCGCCCGGAACGCGCGGGACGAATTCAACCGGATGCGCACCGAGGTCACCGCCGGCCAGTACCTCGACATTCTCGAAGAGCGAGCCTGGCTGACCCAGCCCGAAGCCGAGCTGTTCGATCGGGCGTTGCGGGTCATCGTCTTCAAGTCCGCCAAGTACAGCGTGCAGGCACCCCTCGTCATCGGCGCGGCCCTGGCCGGCGCCGGACGGGATCACCTGGACGCCCTGCGGGCTTTCGGGCTGCCGCTGGGCATCGCGTTCCAGCTGCGCGACGACCTCCTCGGGGTCTTCGGGGACGCATCCGTGACCGGCAAGCCGAGCGGCGACGACCTGCGCGAGGGAAAGCGCACGGTCCTGATCGCACTGGCCCGCGAGGCCATGCCCGACGCAGGCCGGCGGCACCTGGACGCGCTCCTCGGGGATTCCCTGCTGGAGCCCGCCCAGATCGCGCTGCTGCAGGCCGCCATCACGGACAGCGGCGCCGTCGAAGCGATCGAGGATCTGATCGCCTCCCACGTCGCCGAGGCCCTCGCCGCCCTCGAGGGATCACCGATCAGCGCCGAGGTCACCGGCCGCCTGGTCGAGCTGGCGGAAACGGTGACCCGGCGCGCCTTCTGACCCGGCCGGGTCAGAGAAACAAAGGGGTCAGGCGAGGGCCTGGGCGACGCGTCGCACCTCGGCCTTGCGGCCGGCCAGCAGCGCCTGGATCGGGGGAACTCCGAGGCTGGCGTCGACCTCGAGGAGCCAGTCCATGGCCTGCTCGTCGGTGAAGCCGTCGTCCGCGAGCACGATCAGCGTTCCGCGCAGCTCGGGCAGCGGCGCGCCGTCCTTGATGAACGCGGCCGGAACCTGGAGCGGGCCGCCGTCCCGCCGGACCGCGAGCAGTTGCCTGTCATCGATCAGCTGGCGTACGCGGCTCTGGCTGACGCCGAGCTCCCGTACGAGGTCGGGAATGGACAGCCACAGTTGATCTGAAAACGATTCGGTCACGGTTCCAGCCTCCCATGATTCCCAGGACTCGACAAACCCCGCGCCGGTTTTTTGCGCGTGTTGACGCCCATAACAGGGGCCACACTGTTTGACTCTAATAGTCATCTGTGTCAGCGTGACTGGGCACGCAATCAGGACGAGGAGTCCCATGTCGGCAAAAGCCAGCAGGATCAGCACCAACGCGACGCCGTCGCCCGCCGAAGGCCGGCACCGCCAGGCATCGTCCGGCACCCGCCGGGGACTGGGCATCCTGGCTACCGTTCCCCTCGTTCTGATCAGCACCATCGCGATCAGCCTGAACCTGGCGTCGCCCGCGGACGCGGCGACCCTGGCGAAGAAGCCCGTCAAGAGCAGGAGCAACCTGCCCTCGCCGCCCGCCGACCTCGCGCGGCAGGCCCCCGGCACCTCCGGCGTGGCCGCCCCCGGCCAGTACCAGGTGGTCGAAGGTGACACCGTGAGCGGCGTCGCCGGTCGGTTCGGGCTGTCCACGGCATCCGTGCTCGCCCTCAACGGCCTGGGCTGGTCCGCCAGCATCTTCCCCGGTCAGACGCTGATCCTCGGCCAGGCGAAGCCGGCAGCTTCCGCACCGGCCCCGGCCGACATCGCGAAGTACTCGATCCGGGACGGGGACACCATCAGCAGCGTCGCCGCCGCGCACGGTCTCTCCACCGGCGCCGTCCTCAGCGCCAACGGCCTCGACGGCAACAGCACCATCTTCCCCGGCCAGGCGATCGTGCTGCCCGGACCCGGCGAGGCAGCGCCCGCCACCGTGGCCGCTCCCCCGCCTTCGGCCACCGCCGCCACGGCTCCGGGCTCGCACACCATCGCGGCCGGCGACACCATCGGGGCCATCGCTGCCGCGGCGGGCGTGTCGGTGCAGGCGGTCCTCGACGCCAACGGCCTGGGCTGGTCCAGCATCATTTATCCCGGCCAGGTCCTGGCCGTCCCCTTCTCGTCGTCCCCGTCGGTGTCGGCGTCGGCGTCGGCGCTCCCGCTCGAAGCCGTGGCGCCGTCGGCCCCGACCCTGCCGGAGCCGACGGCGATCTTCGGCGTGGTGACGCCGCTCACCGATGACATGCGCCGCAACGCGGAGACGATCATCCTCGTCGGTCGCCAGGCGGGAGTCAGCGACTCGGGCCTCGTCGTGGCCCTGGCTGCCGCCGCCCAGGAATCGGGCCTCCGGAACGTGGCCTACGGCGACCGGGACTCTCTCGGGCTGTTCCAACAGCGCCCGAGTTCGGGCTGGGGCACGACCGAGCAGGTACTGGACCCCGTTCGGGCCAGCCTCGCCTTCTTCGGCGGGGACGGAAACCCGAACGCGGGCGTCACCCGCGGTCTGCTCGACATCGCCGGCTGGGAATCGATGACCGTGACCCAGGCGGCCCAGGCCGTGCAGATCTCGGCCTACCCCGACCACTACGCCAAGTGGGAGACATCCGCACGGGCCTGGCTGGCCGAGCTCGGCTGACCCGGAACATCCCCCCAAAACCCTGACTACCGGGTGTCCTGGCAGCCCGAGGCCCCGGACGATCCCTAGACTCGACTAGTGAGCGATACCTCTGCCGATCCGATGATCGGCCGTCTGATAGACGGCCGCTATCAGGTGCGCTCCCGGATCGCCCGCGGCGGCATGGCCACCGTCTACGTCGCCACCGACCTGAGACTGGAACGCCGTGTAGCGCTCAAGATCATGCACGGACATCTGGCTGACGACAATACGTTCAAGGCCCGCTTCGTGCAGGAAGCCCGTTCCGCCGCACGGCTCGCGCACCCGAACGTGGTGAACGTGTACGACCAGGGCCAGGACGCCGACATGGCCTACCTGGTGATGGAGTATCTACCGGGCATCACCCTGCGTGACCTGCTCAAAGACTACGGACGGCTCACCAGCGAGCAGACCATGGACATCCTCGAGGCAGTACTGAGCGGGCTCGCAGCCGCGCACAAGGCCGGGATCGTGCACCGCGACCTCAAGCCGGAGAACGTGCTACTGGCCGACGACGGCCGAATCAAGATCGGCGACTTCGGCCTGGCCCGCGCCGTCAACAACAACACCGCCACCGGCCAGGCCCTGCTCGGCACCATCGCCTACCTCTCCCCCGAGCTGGTCACCCGGGGAATCGCGGACGCCCGCAGCGACATCTACGCCCTCGGCATCATGACCTACGAGATGCTCACCGGAGAGCAGCCGTACGTGGGCGAGGCGCCCATGCAGATCGCGTACCAGCACGCCAATGACACGGTCCCCATGCCGAGCACGCGGATTCCGACGATTCCACACGAGCTCGACGAGCTGGTGCTCTGGGCCACCGCCCGCGACCCGGAGCAGCGCCCCCGTGATGCCCGGGTCATGCTCGACCAGCTGCTCGATCTGGACAAACTGGTGCGCCCCGCGGCGACCGGGTCCGGGCAGGCGGAGACCATGGTGATGCCCCGCGGGGCCGGCATGGCCGCCGGAGTGGCCGACGCCGACACTCAGATCCTCGGGGCGGCGCCGCTCGCCGCTACCACGGTGCTCGCGGCGGCCGGGGCTCCCCATAACGCCTCCGCATTCCCCTCGGCCGGTGATTCCGGCCCGGCGAACACCGTCGTCTTGACCGACAAGGCCCGCAAGCGCAAGCGCAAGGGTTACTGGCTGTTCACGCTGGTCCTGCTGCTCGCCGCCCTCGCCGGCGGCGGCGGCTGGTACTTCGGCAGCGGCCCCGGGTCACAGGTTCCGGTGCCGAGCCTCACCTCGGCCAGCCCGGAGGATGCGACCTCCCAACTGGCCGAACTCGGCCTGGAAGCCGCGCGCGACGTGGAATACAGCGGCACGATCGCCGCCGGCCTCGTTTCCAGCACCGACCCGGAGCCGGGCACCCGGATCGCCAAGGGCAGCACGGTGACCCTCCGCGTTTCCCAGGGTCCGCAGCCCATCACGCTTCCGGCGCTGGCCGGACTCACGCAGGAGGCCGCGACCGCCGCCGTCACCGACCTCAAGGCCGCGATCGGCAGCACGGATTCCGTTTTCGACGCCGACGTCGATGCGGGCCTCGTCATCTCCGCGAGCCGCGAAAGCGATGGCGGCGACGTCTCCCCGGGCGGAGGCTACTTCGAGGGTATGAACGTCAACCTCGTGCTCTCACTCGGCGCCGTACCCGACGTGTCGGGCAAGTCGGTCGACGACGCGACGGCAGCCCTCGGCGACAAGGGACTGCTCGTCACCGCCGGCGGGGAGGAATTCAGCGACTCGGTCGCCGACGGTGACGTCATCAGCGCCCGCCCCACCAAGGACGGCCCGGTGCGCGCGGGCGACACGTTCACGCTGACCACGTCGAAGGGGCCGGCCCCGGTCGAGGTCCCCAACGTCGTCGGCAAGTCGTGGGGCGAGGGCAAGAAGATCCTCACCGACCTGGGCTTCAAGCTCAAGTACAACGCGCTCTGGGACACTCCCGGCTTCGCGATCGTCGTGCAGTCGACGGACCCCGCGGCCGGCACACTGGCCCCCAAGGGATCAACGATCAGCCTGGCTGGCTCCCTGGCCTAGCCTGCTGGCTTCTCCCCCTCGTCACCCGCCCGCTCGCCCTCACGGTCCGTCCGCCCGCTCGCACCGCTCGCACCGCTCGCACCGCCCGCTCGCACCGCTCGCACCGCTCGCACCGCTCGCACCGCCGAGCCGGCGCGGTTCTCGGCCGCTTGCTCCGCCCGCCCTGAACCAATTCGACGGAGATTCTGCCCGAATCGGCCCGAAACCGGCCAAAAGTGCCTTTTTAGAGCGATATATCCGTCGAATTCGTTCGCCGACTCCGGCCTCAGGACCGGTGGATGCGGGTCCGGGACCGGCCATAGCCGGTCGGTTCGCAGGCAAACGAGAGCACCCGTTCCGGTCGAGAGTGCCCGGCTGAACGGGTACTCTCGACCGGAACGGGCACTGTGGCGCCGCGGCGTTGGGGTGGGACTAGCGGGCGGCGAGTTCCTCGGCGACCAGGAAGGCCAGTTCCAGAGACTGCATGTGGTTCAGGCGCGGGTCGCAGAGCGACTCATACCGGGTGGCCAGCGCGGCCTCGTCGATGTGCTCCGAACCGCCGAGGCACTCGGTGACGTCGTCGCCGGTGAGTTCCACGTGCACGCCGCCCGGGTGCGTCCCGACGCTGCGATGCGCCTCGAAGAAGCCGCGCACCTCGTCGACGACGTCGTCGAAGCGACGGGTCTTGTAGCCGGTGGGGGTCGTGACGCCGTTGCCGTGCATCGGGTCGGCGACCCACAGCGGCTTGGCCTCGCTCGCCTTGATCGCCTCGAGCAGGGGCGGAAGGGCATCCCTGACCTTGCCGGCGCCCATCCGGGTGATGAAAGTGAGGCGGCCGGGCTCGCGGTTGGGGTCGAGCTTGTCGACCAGGCGCAGCATGTCGTCGGCGGAGGTGGTCGGGCCGAGCTTGACCCCGATCGGGTTCCGCACCCGGGAGAGGAAGTCCACGTGGGCGCCGTCGAGGTCGCGGGTGCGTTCGCCGATCCAGATGAAGTGGGCCGAGGTGTTGTACGGCGTGCCCGTGCGGGAGTCGATCCGGGTCATCGGGCGCTCGTAGTCCATCAGCAGGCCCTCGTGGCTGGTGTAGAACTCGGTGCGGCGCATCGCCTCGAAGTCGGCCCCGCAGGCGATCATGAACTTGATCGCACGGTCGATCTCCTTGGCCACCTTCTCGTAGCGCTGGTTCGCCGGGTTCGCGGCGAAGCCCTGGTTCCAGCTGTGCACCTGGCGCAGGTCTGCGAAACCGCCCTGGGTGAAGGCGCGGATCAGATTGAGGGTGGATGCCGCGGTGTGGTAGCCCTTGACCAGGCGGGCCGGGTCGGCCTCGCGCGATTCGGGGGTGAAATCGTAGCCGTTGACGATGTCGCCGCGGTAGGCGGGCAGGGTGACGCCGCCGCGGGTTTCGAAGTCACTGGAGCGGGGCTTGGCGAACTGGCCGGCCATCCGCCCCATCTTGATCACGGGCATCGAGGCGCCGTACGTCAGGACGACGGCCATCTGCAGCACGGTCTTGACGCGGTTGCGGATCTGCTCGGCGGTCGCGCCGCTGAAGGTCTCGGCACAGTCCCCGCCCTGGAGCAGGAACGCGTGGCCGCTGGCGGCCTCCGCGAGGCGATCCCGCAGGATGTCGACCTCACCGGCGAACACCAGCGGCGGCTGCGCGGACAGCTCGGCGGACGCGGCGGCGACCGCGTCCGCATCCGGCCAGGTCGGCTGCTGCTTGATCGGAAGAGTGCGCCAATAGTCCAGGCCGGCAACCACAGATCGATCTGCGACGACGACTGGTTCGGTTGGGTCTACCACGCGGCTATTCCTGTTTTCTCTGGGCCGGCGCGCACAACTCCGCACCGAACGATGGCTTTGGTGGCCGGAATCGGCCACAAGGCAATGGAGCGATCTTATCGCGAAAGGCTCGCGCGCTTTTCCTTCACGCTGGTCGCATACACGTCCACGTACTCCTGCTTGCTCAGCGCCTGCAGCTCGTACATCAACTCGTCGGTCACGGAGCGGAGCACGAAGCGGTCACCCTCCATGCCGGCGAACCGGGTGAAGTCCAGGGGCTTGCCGATCACGATGCCGATCCGGCGCACCTTGGGGATGCGCGTGCCGGTGGGCATGGCCTTCTCCGTGTCGATCATCGCGACGGGCACCACGGGCACCTCGGCTTCGAGCAGCATCCGGGCAACGCCCGTGCGGCCCCGATACATCCGGGCATCGGGGCTGCGGGTTCCCTCCGGGTAGATGCCGAGCACGCCGCCGCCGGAGAGGATGCGCAGCCCGGTGTTCAGGGAATCCTCTGACGCCTTGCCGCCGGACCGGTCGATCGGCAGTTGGCCGGTCGCCTTGAAGAACTGGCGCGTGGCCCAGCCATTGAGTCCCTTGCCGGTGAAGTACTCGCTTTTCGCCAGGAAGACAACCCGCCGGGGTACGACCAGCGGGAGGAAAACCGAGTCGATGAACGACAGGTGATTGCTCGCGAGGATGACACCGCCCTCTTTGGGGATGTTCTCGAGACCGACCACCCAGGGCCGGAAGATCGCCAGCAGCAGAGGGCCGATGACAATGTTTTTCATGAACCAGTAGAACATCGTTGCCTCCCTCGGTGACCGGCACAGCCTACTGCGCGAAGACGTGTTTCCGCGCGAGGTCGGCCGCGCCCACGACACCGGCGTCGTTGACGAGTTGGGCGATGGCGAATTCCGCCTCGGGGTGATAGCCCCGGGCCGGCAGGTTTTCGAGGTACGCGGCGCGGATCGGCTCCAGCAACAGTTCACCGGCAGCGGCGACTCCGCCGCCGAAGACGAACAACTGCGGGTCGAGCACGGCCGCGAGACTGGCGCACGCCTGGCCGAGGGACCCGCCGAGCTGACGCAGGGCGGCGAGGGCGCCGTTGTCGCCCTCCTGGATCAGCCGGCCGACCTCCTTGCCGGTGAGCTTGCCCTTGCGCTCCCGCGCGGCGGCGAGCCCGAGACCGATTCCGCCGGCGTCAGCCAGCTCGGTGGCGATGCGGAGCAGGGCCCGGCCCGAGCCGTACTGTTCGATACAGCCGTGCGCGCCGCAGCCGCACAGTCGCCCATTCGGCACCACTCGCAGGTGCCCGAGCTCCGCCGCGCAGCCGAAGCCGCCGCGGAAGAGCCGGTGGCCGGAGATGATCGCGCCGCCGACGCCGGTGCCGATGGTGAGCGTCACCATATCGCTGTAGCCGCGACCGGCGCCGAAGACGAATTCCGCCCAGCCCGCGGCGTTCGCATCGTTCTCGATCAGGATCGGCATGTCGAGCCGCGCCTCGAGCGTGGCTCTAAGCGGCTCGTGGCGCCAATTGACGTTGGGCCCGTAATACACGGTGGACTGGGCAGCGTCGATGAAGCCGGCCGCGGCGATGCCGGCGGCGACGACCTCTTCACCGGCGGCGAGTTCCGTGATCATCTCGACGACGGCATCCTCGATGCCGCGCGGATCGCTCGCGGTCGTCGGACGACGGTCCGAACGGATGATCGAACCGGACTCGTCAACGAGAGCCGCGGCGATTTTTGTGCCGCCGATGTCAATCCCAATGGCGTGCACAGCATTCTTCTTTCGTAGGGGGAACAGGGGAATCAGGCCCCCGAGCGAGCGGCAGTGCCGAAGCATGCCCTTTAGAGTGTACTGAGTCAACACACCGCACGGCGAAACACCAGCCTCATTCGTCCCACGCGGATAGAGTGGTCGGAAATGCCCGCCCGGTACCAGAGGAGTTACCGTGAAACAGTTCGATCTGCCCGCAATCGTTCCTGCGGATCCCGCAGCCAACGTCACCGACCTGCTCGTCGACCGCCTCGCGGCAACCCCGGAGTCCGTGCTGTTCTCCCTGCCGCAGAACGGCGCCTGGCTCCCGGTGACCACCAGCCAGTTCTACGGACAGGTCATCGCCCTGGCCAAGGGCCTCGTCGCCGCCGGCATCCAGCCCGGCGACAAGATCGGGCTGATGTGCAAGACCCGCTACGAGTGGACGCTGATCGACTTCGCCGCCTGGTTCGCCGGCGCCGTGCTCGTCCCCGTCTATGAGACCAGCTCCCCCACCCAGATCCAGTGGATCCTGGGCGATTCCGACGCCGTCGCCGTGATCGTGGAAACCCCGGAGCACTTCTCCCGCCTCGATGAGGTGCACCCCGAGCTCCCCAGCGTGCAGCGCGTCTGGCAGATCAATCTCGGCGACCTCGACAAGCTCGGGGCTGCCGGGGTCGACGTGCCGGACGAGGAAATCGAGCGACGCCGCTCCCTCGCGGTGGGCGCCGACATGGCCACCCTGATCTACACGTCCGGTTCCACCGGCCGGCCCAAGGGTTGCGTGCTCACCCACGCCAACTTCGTCGAGACCAGCCGCAACGCGGCCGTCGCGCTGGACGAGGTGCTCACCGACGAGCATGGCGCGTCGACGCTCCTGTTCATCACCACCGCGCACGTCTTCGCCCGGTTCATCTCCGTGCTCTGCGTGCACGCCGGTGTGCGCGTGGGCCACCAGCCCGACACCAAGAAGCTGCTCGAATCCCTCGGCACGTTCAAACCGACCTTCCTGCTCGCGGTGCCCCGGGTCTTCGAGAAGGTCTACAACTCCGCCGAACAGAAGGCGCTCGCCGCCGGGCGCGGCAGGATCTTCGAGACCGCGGCCCAAACGGCCGTCGACCACTCGATGCTGGTCAACGCGGGCAAGCCCGTTCCCCTGATGATGAAGATCCGGTTCACCCTGTTCGACCGGCTCGTCTACAGCAAGCTGCGCGCCGCCATGGGCGGGAACGTGAAGTACGCCGTGTCCGGTTCGGCCCCCCTCGGCATGCACCTCGGCCACTTCTACCACAGCCTGGGCATCAAGATCCTCGAAGGCTACGGGCTGACCGAGACCACCGCCCCAACCACCGTGGGCCGCCCCGCCCAGTTCAAGATCGGAACCGTGGGGCCGCCCCTGCCCGGCGTCTCCGTTCGGGTCATGGACGACGGCGAGATCGAGGTCAAGGGCGTCAACGTCTTCAAGGAGTATTGGAAGAACCCGGAGGCGACCGCGGCCACCTTCAACGACGGATGGCTCCGCACCGGTGACATCGGCGACTTCGACAGTGAGGGTTACCTGACCATCACCGGGCGCAAGAAGGAGATCATCGTCACGGCGGGTGGCAAGAACGTCGCCCCGGCCGCGCTCGAGGACCCCATTCGTTCGAACCCGCTGATCGGCCAGGTCGTCGTCGTCGGCGATCGCAAGCCGTTCATCGCCGCTCTCGTCACCCTCGACCCGGACATGCTTGCGGTCTGGCTGAACAACAACGGCGAGGATGCGGGCATGTCGGTCGCCGAGGCATCCGTCAACACCAAGGTTCTCGCCGAGGTGCAGCGAGCGATCGACCACGCCAACGACCATGTGTCCCGGGCCGAGTCGATCCGTAAGTTCACGGTGCTCTCGACGGAGCTCACCGAGGACAACGGTTATCTCACGCCGAAGCTCAGCATCAAGCGGGACATCATCCTGCGGGACTTCGCCGACACCATCGAGGCCATGTATATCGGCGCCCCGGTGACCGGGACGACCCCGGTCAAGGGCTAGGTGTACAGCCAGGCCGGGTAGCCGGACACGTTCTGGTCGGGTCCGCCCGGACCCGACCGGCATCGATCAGAACCAGGTGGACTCGCGGACTTCCTTCATGGCCGCCCGGCGGTTCTCCTTGTCGAGGCGGTCGAGGTAGAGGAAGCCGTCGAGGTGGTCGGTTTCGTGCTGCAGCGCCTGCGCCATGATGCCGGTGCCGGAGAGTTCGACGGCGTCCCCGTCCAGGTCCACACCGGTCACCCGGGCGAACGGGTAGCGCCGGGTCGGGTACCACAGGCCGGGCACGGAGAGGCAGCCCTCCTCCACGAGTTCGGGCTCGCCGGAGACCTCGACCAGGACCGGGTTCAGGATGTACCCGATCTTGCCGTCGATGTTGTAGCTGAACGCCCGCAGGTTGACGCCGATCTGTGACGCCGCGACCCCCGCCCGCCCGGGCAGGAGCACGCTGTCGAGCAGGTCCTCGACCAGGCTCTCCACCCGGGAGTCGATGGTGACGATCGGGTCGGAGACGGTCTTCAGGACGGGATCTCCGAAGAGACGGATCTGGCGCTCAGGCACAGTGGAACTCCAAGTCGTTGGTACAGGGGATGCAAGGGGCGAGGGAAGAGCAGCCCGTGGCGATCACACGCCGCGGTCGGCCGGAAGGCCTTCCACGACCATGGCGGCCAGGGTGCGGGCGGCGAGCCGCGTGATCGGCTTCAGATCGTCGAACGAGATGACACTTCCCGCGGCCAGCTGCGGGTCCCAGGGGATCCGCACGATCTCCCGCACCCGGGACCGGAAGTGCGACTCGATCTCCTCGAGCTTGACCAGGTTGGTGCCCTGGGTCGCCGTATTGAGCGCGACGATGGCGTTCTGCACCAGGTCGCCGTAGCCGTTCGCCTCGAGCCAGGTCAGGGTTTCCGAGGCCAGCCGGGCCTCGTCGACGCTGCCGCCGGACACAATGACGATCGAATCGGCACGCTGCAGGGTCGCCCGCATCACGGAGTGCACGATTCCCGTGCCGCAGTCGGTGAGCATGATCGAGTAGTACCGGGCGGCCAGGTCGGCGACGACGTTGTAGTCGTCCTCGTCGAAGGCCTCCGACAGGAGCGGGTCGGTGTCGGACGCGAGGATGTCGAGCCGGGTGGCGTCCCGGGACACCAGGGCGGAGAAGTCGGTGAAGCCGCCGATGGATGCGGCCTTCGTGACCACGTCGCGCACGGTGGAACGCGTCTGCTTGGTCACGCGCTCGGAGAGCGTGCCCCGGTCCGGGTTGGCGTCGACGGCGATGATCCGGTCTTCACGGGCATCCGCCAGGGCCATGCCGAGGAGTGCGGTGACCGTCGTCTTGCCCACGCCGCCCTTGCGGGTCAGGATCGGGACGAAGCGGGTGCCGCCGTCGAACTCCTTGCGGATGCGGTCGTCGAGTTCCTTCTGCGCCCGCACCCGGGCGGAATCGCCCAGGTTCACCAGGTGCAGGGTCGCCGCGAAGACGAAGGTGTTCCAGGCGCCGCGGGGCGGCGGCTTGGTGCGCCGGTTGACCGCCAGCAGGCGGTCGGAGGTGAGCATCGCGGCGGATTCGGGCGAGGAGCTCGTTTCGGGGCGGAGCCGGTCACGGCGGGTTTGCTGGGTCGCGGTCTCGGCGGCGGGTGCGGACAGGGCCCGCACGGCGCCGGTGACGGCCGCCGAGGAGCGCTCGGCACGGGGCACGGCCGGGGTGCTGATTTCGATCGTGTGGGTCGTCGGGTGGCTGGGTGCGTCGGCGGGACGGGACAGGCCGACAGGTCCCCTGCGGGCGGCAACCGGCGCCGAGGCCGGCAGAGCGGCCGCGAGGTTCACGATCGTGTGCGGCGGCAGCTCGCTGTGGTACTCGTCACCCGGCTGGGTGAGCGGCACGGCCGAGGGTTCCCGACCGGAACCCTCGGCGCCTGTGCGCTTTTCGGACAAAAGATCAGCCCCTTCGTCGGAGATCGGCCCCAATCTTAGCGCGGCAGCACCACCACGAGCAGATCCCCCGCGTCGACCTGCTGCGTTTTCGGGATCGCGACGCGCTCGACGACGCCCGCGATGGGCGAGGTGATCGCGGCCTCCATCTTCATGGCCTCGATCGAGGCGACACTCTCACCGGCCTCGACGAAGGCGCCTTCCTCGACCTTGAGGGTCACCACTCCGGAGAACGGCGCGGCGATCTGGCCCGGCCGGTTCGCATCCGCCTTCTCCGCCGCCTTGCTGCTGACGGTGATGCTGCGGTCACGCACGAACACCGGGCGCAGCTGGCCGTTCAGGGTCGTCATGACCGTGCGCATGCCCTTCTCATCCGGCTCGCCGATGGCCTCGAGGCCGACGTAGAGTCGCACGCCCTTGTCGATTTCGACGGCATGCTCGACGCCCTGCTGCAGCCCGTTGAGGTAGTCGACGGTGTCCAGTACGGAGAGGTCGCCGAACAGTTCGCGGATCTGCTCGAACTGCCTGGTCGGAGCGGGGAACAGCAGCTGGTTGAGCATGGCGCGGCGGGTGAGGCTGTCGCCGTTCAGGGCGCCGCGCTCGTCCGCGGTCAGCTCGGTCACGCCGATGCGGACGGTGCGTCCGGCGAGCACCTTGCTGCGAAAGGGCTCCGGCCAGCCGCCGGGCAGGTCACCCAGCTCCCCCGCCATGAAGCCGATGACCGAGTCGGGCACGTCGTAGTTGCCGGGGTTCTCCGCGAAGTCGGCGGGGTCGGCGCGCACCGCGGCCAGGTAGAGGGCGAGGTCGCCGACCACCTTGGACGACGGCGTCACCTTGGGCACGCGGCCGAGGATGTCGTTGGCCGCGGCGTACATGTCCTCGATCAGTTCGAAGTCGTCGGCGAGGCCGAGGGCGACCGCTTGCGTGCGCAGGTTGGACAGCTGCCCGCCCGGGATCTCGTGGGTGTACACCCGCCCGGTCGGCGCCCGCAGGCCCGATTCGAAGGGGTGGTAGACCCGGCGCACGTCTTCCCAGTACGGTTCGAGGTCACAGACGGCCTTGAGCGAGATGCCAGTGTCGCGTTCGGTATGGGCCAGCGCGGCGACGAGAGAGGATGCCGAGGGCTGGCTGGTGGTGCCGGCCATCGGGGCGCTGGCCACGTCGACCGCGTCGGCGCCGGCGCGTGCCGCCGCCAGCAGGGTGGCCAGCTGGCCGCCCGGGGTGTCGTGGGTGTGCACATGGACCGGGAGGTCGAACCGGTCCCGGAGAGCGGTGACGAGCTTCTCCGCGGCCGCGGGCCGGAGCAGGCCGGCCATGTCCTTGATCGCGAGGACGTGCGCGCCCGACTCGACGATCTGCTCGGCGAGCCGCAGGTAGTAGTCGAGGGTGTACAGCTTCTCCGCCGGGTCGAGCAGGTCGCCGGTGTAACAGAGCGCGACCTCGGCGACGGATGATCCGGTCGCGAGCACGGCATCGATGGCCGGGCGCATCTGGGAGACGTCGTTGAGGGCGTCGAAGATGCGGAAGATGTCGACACCGGTCGCGGCGGCCTCCCGCACGAAAGCGTCGGTCACCTCGGTCGGGTACGGCGTGTATCCGACCGTGTTCCGCCCGCGCAGCAGCATCTGCAGGTTGATGTTGGGCAGAGCCTCCCGCAACGACGCGAGCCGCTCCCACGGGTCTTCGCCGAGGAAACGCAGGGCCACGTCGTAGGTGGCGCCGCCCCAGGCCTCGACCGAAAGTAGCTGCGGGGTCATCCGTGCCACGTAGGGCGCCACGGCGACGAGATCGCGGGTGCGCACCCGGGTCGCCAGCAGCGACTGGTGAGCGTCGCGGAACGTGGTGTCGGTCACGGCCAGGGCCGTCTGGGCGCGCAACGCGGCGGCAAAGCCGGCCGGGCCCAGCAGCTGGAGTCGCTGGCGCGAGCCGGAAGGTGCCGGCTCGGCCAGGTCGAGCTTCGGCAGCTTCTCGGCCGGGTTCAGCAGGGTGATCGGCACCCCGTTGGGCTTGTTCACCGTGACGTCGGCGAGCCAGTTCAGGATCTTGGTCCCGCGGTCCTTGGATGCCCGACCGCGCAGGAGCTCCGGCCGCTCGTCGATGAAGGAGGTGCTGAGGTTGCCGGCCGCGAAGTCGGGGTCGTCGAGGACGGCCTGCAGGAACGAGACGTTCGTGGACACGCCGCGGATGCGGAACTCGGCCAGGGCGCGCTTGGAGCGGGTGACCGCGGACGGGAAGTCACGGCCACGGCAGGTGAGCTTGGCGAGCATCGAGTCGAAGTGGGGGCTGATGTGGGCGCCGGGGTTGATCGTGCCGCCGTCGAGCCGGATCCCGGCGCCGCCGGGCGAGCGGTACGTGGTGATCTTGCCGGTGTCCGGGCGGAAACCCATGGTCGGGTCCTCCGTCGTGATGCGGCACTGCAGCGCGGCCCCGCGAAGCTGGATCTTGTCCTGGGTCAGTTCGAGGTCGCGAAGGCTCTCGCCCGCCGCGATGCGGATCTGGGACTGCACGAGGTCGACATCCGTCACCTCTTCCGTCACGGTGTGCTCGACCTGGATGCGCGGGTTCATCTCGATGAACACGTGCTGGCCCTCACGTTCGCCGACCGTGTCGAGCAGGAACTCGACGGTGCCGGCGTTGACGTAGCCGATCGACCGGGCGAAGGCGACCGCGTCGGCGTAGAGCCGCTGGCGGATCTCGTCGGACAGGTTCGGCGCGGGAGCGATCTCGATCACTTTCTGGTGGCGACGCTGCACGGAGCAGTCCCGCTCGAACAGGTGCACGGTCTCGCCGGTGGAGTCGGCCAGGATCTGCACCTCGATGTGGCGGGGCCGGAGGACCGCCTGCTCCAGGAACATCGTCGGGTCGCCGAAGGCACTGTTCGCCTCGCGCATGGCCTCTTCGAGGGACCCGCGCAGCTCGCTCATCTGGGCGACCCGGCGCATGCCGCGCCCGCCGCCGCCCGCGACGGCCTTCGCGAAGATCGGGAAGCCGATCTCCTCTGCCGCGGCGATCAGCTCGTCGACGTCGCGGGAGGGCGCGCTGGACTTGAGCACGGGCACCCCGGCGGCGATCGCGTGCTCCTTGGCGGTGACCTTGTTGCCGGCCATTTCGAGCACATGCTCGCCCGGGCCGATGAACGTGATGCCGGCCTGCCGGGCGGCGAGGGCCAGCTCCGGGTTCTCGGACAGGAAGCCGTAACCGGGGTAGATCGCGTCGGCGCCGCTCTCCTTGGCCACCCGGATGATCTCGCTCACCGTGAGGTAGGCACGCACCGGGTGACCCGGTTCGCCGATCTGGTACGCCTCGTCGGCCTTCAGCCGGTGCAGGGAGTTGCGGTCCTCGAACGGGAACACCGCGACCGTTTTCGCGCCGAGCTCGTAGGCGGCCCGGAAGGCCCTGATCGCGATTTCACCGCGGTTGGCAACAAGGATTTTCGTGAACATCAGGACCTCTCAAGCGCGGAGCCGCACACAGCCAACGGTTAGGTTCTCCAAGACTAGTGAAGGTAACGTATCTACTTGTGCACGTACTAAGCGTTAGCTCCCTCAAGGGAGGAGTAGGCAAGACCACAGTGACCCTGGGTCTGGCGTCTGCTGCCTTCGCCCGCGGCGTGCGAACCCTGGTTGTGGACATTGATCCACAGTCGGATGTGTCGACGGGGATGGATATCGAGGTCGCCGGCCACCTCAACATCGCCGATGTGCTCGCCTCTCCCAAGGAAAAGGTCGTTCGCGCGGCCATCGTTCCCAGCGGGTGGACCCGCGGCCGGCCCGGCACCGTCGACGTGATGATCGGCAGCCCGTCCGCCATCAACTTCGACGGCCCGCACCCCAGCATCCGGGACATCTGGAAGCTCGAGGAGGCTCTCTCCACGGTCGAGAAGGACTACGACCTGGTGCTGATCGACTGCGCCCCGTCCCTGAACGCGCTCACGCGCACGGCGTGGGCAGCGAGTGACCGGGTGGCCGTAGTGACAGAACCCGGCCTCTTTTCCGTTGCCGCCGCCGACCGCGCCCTGCGCGCGATCGAGGAGATCCGGCGCGGACTCAGCCCCAGACTCCAGCCGCTCGGCATCATCGTCAACCGGGCCCGAGTCGCCTCCCTCGAACACCAGTTCCGGATCAAGGAGCTGCGGGACATGTTCGGTCCGCTCGTGCTCAGCCCCCAGCTTCCCGAGCGCACCTCCCTGCAGCAGGCTCAGGGCGCGGCGAAGCCGCTGCACACGTGGCCCGGAGACAGCGCCCAGGAGATGGCGCGCTACTTCGACCAGCTGCTGGAGCGGATTCTGCGCACGGCCCGCATCGCCGAGTACGCGGAGCAGCGCTGACCTGAGCGCGCCCTGTCTTGAGGACGGCGCCCGAGCGGGCACCGGCCTGGCGTGAGCCGGCCGGGTGGTCTCAGCTGGTCTCGGCTGTTCTCAAGAGACCTTGCGGCTGCCACGGCGGACGGCGAGTTCGTCCGCGGGGTCGACCGCCTGGGTGTCCAGCTCGACGAGGGTCGTCTCGACCTCGCGGAGCACCTTGCCGACGGCGATGCCGAAGACGCCCTGGCCGCGGCTGACCAGGTCGATGACCTCGTCGTTGGACGTGCACAGGTAGACGCTGGCCCCGTCGCTCATGAGCGTCGTCTGGGCCAGGTCGCTGACGCCGGATTCGCGCAGCTGGTTCACGGCGGTGCGAATCTGCTGGAGGGAGATTCCGGTGTCGAGCAGTCGTTTGACCAGCTTCAGAACCAGGATGTCGCGGAATCCGTAGAGACGTTGGGTGCCGGACCCGGCAGCGCCGCGCACGGTGGGCTGGACCAGTTCGGTGCGGGCCCAGTAGTCCAGTTGGCGGTAACTGATCCCGGCGGCCCGAGCCGCCACAGCGCCGCGGTAACCCGATTTGTCGTCGAGCTCCGGCATCCCGTCGGTGAAGAGCAGACCCTCGCTGTAGCGAGAGCCCTCGTCACGCTGATGGAGCTCGCTCATACGTTTTGCCTCTCGGGGTGGGACTGCGACGCAGATGATCGCTGGATCAACGCTACCGAGGTGGGCGGCCCTGATCAACGACATCCGGTCGAACACTTTGCGTGTCGGGCCGAAAAGGTCGGGTCAGGCCCAGTGTAGGACTTACTTGGTCAGTCGGCCCAGGGCGGAGCGTATCAGGCTGCCGCGAATCACCTCGAGCTGTCCGGCGATTTCCACCGCCATCTCGGCGGCCTTGGCGCGGCTGGAGGCGTCCTTGCGACGGGACAGCGGAACGAGGGCGCTCTCGATCAGGCCGAGTTCGCGTTCGGCCGCCCCGCGGAAACTGCGGAGGTGGCGAGGCTCGATGCCGCTGCGTTGCAGTTCCACCAGGGCGCGGAGCACACTCAGTGCATCGTCGCCGTAGACGTCGGCCGGCAGGATGATCGACGCTGACACGGCGTCGTGGAGCAGGGAGGCGGAGGCCCCGGCCTCGCGAGCGAGCTCGTCCCGGCTGAGCCGGCGCGCCGTGGTCAGCATCGAGGGGCCCGGCGTCACCCCGCCGGGGAGGACCGGCGACAGCCCGGCATCGAGATCGTCGAGGTAGGCGCGGATGACCTTCAACGGGAGGTAGTGGTCCCGTTGCATGGAGAGCACCAGGCGGAGGCGATCCAGGTCGCCCGCGCAGAACTTGCGATACCCGGATTCGGTGCGGGCAGGCGAAACCAGCCGCTGTTCCTCGAGGAACCGCAGCTTCGACGGAGTCAGGTCCGGGAATTCCGGCGTCAGCCGGGCCAGCACCTGTCCGATGCTCAAGAGTGACGTCGCGCCCGGCGCTCTGGCCTGGGCGGAGGACGCCGACACTAGTCGCTCGCCAGGAGCTTGAGGTCGTGCCGGGAGGCGTAGAAGGTGAGGCGGAATTTGCCGACCTGGACTTCGGCTCCGTCGTGGAGCAGCGCGGAGTCGATCCGCACGCCGTCGAAGTAGGTGCCGTTGAGGGAGACGAGGTCCTTGACCTCGAAGGCGGTTCCGTGCCGCAGGAATTCCGCATGCCGCCGCGAGACGGTGACGTCGTCGAGGAAGATGTCCGCGTTGGGGTGGCGACCGACCGTCGTCACGTCCGCGTCCAGCAGGAAACGCGCGCCGGCGTTGGGACCCCGACGCACCACGAGCAGGGCGGACCCTGAGGGCAGAGCCGCGATGGCTTCCTGCTCCTCGGCCGTCACTACGCCGTCGATCGCGGCCAACTGCGCCGCGAACTCCTGCCCGAAGGTCATGGTCGTGTCGGTGTTGGCAAAGTTTTGCGGCGCAGCCTTGCGCTGGGGTTCATTCGTCTTTTTGGAATCAATCACCGTACACCTCCTAGTCCTCCAGCGTATCGGATCGGAGGGCCGGATTTACCCGCGGAAGGCGAATCACCCTGGCCGTCTCGATTGCGTAGATAATGCCCGCCCACCAGTAAAGAAAAGCTCCCCACAGCCCGAAGGCCCAGCCCACGGGCATCGACCACCAGGCCACCGCCGGGAAGGCCTCGCCCAGCATGATCATGGGCAGGGCGTAGAAGAGGCAGAACGTGGCCACTTTGCCGAGCAGGTGCACCGGGAGGGGCCCGAACCCGAAGTTCGCCAGGATCACGCCGAGCCCGAGCAGGAAGATGTCCCGCCCCACCACGACCAGCACGATCCACCACGGCACGAGGTCGCGCGAGGCCAGCCCGAGCAGCGCGGCGAAGATGTACAACCGGTCGGCCGCGGGGTCGAGCAGTTGTCCCAGTCGGGTGATCTGACTGAACCGCCTGGCCAGGAAACCGTCGAGGAAATCGGTGAAGCTGGCGACGGCCAGGACGAGGAGAGCCCAGGCATCCTCACCTTGGATCAGCAGGACCAGGAAGACCGGCACCAGGGCCAGTCGGAGCATGCTGAGCAGATTGGGCAGCGTGATGACCTTCGTACTGACGTTGGTTCCCTCTGACCCGGCCACGATCCCGAGTCTACCGAGGCACCGCCGGATCGGTCTGCGCCATCCCGTCAGCCGACCGACCCGCGTTTTTGGGCCCGTCCGTGTTCCGGCTTCTTCTGCTCCGAACCACGGTCCTGCTGCCCGCTGCGGCTCCGCTCCACGCTGCGGCGCAGGGCCTCCATCAGATCGAGGACCTCTCCCCCGCCCTCCTCGCCGGTCGGACGGCCGAGGGTGGCCTCGGTGTCCACCGCGTCCCCGGCCGCGAGTTTCGCGTCGAGGAGTTCCCGCAGCTGGTCCTGGTAGTCATCCCGGAAATCCTCCGGGGAGAAGTCGGAGGCGAACGATTCCACGAGGGCGGCCGAGAGCTCGAGTTCCTGGGCCGAGATGCGCACCGGCTCGTCGAGGGCGGGAAAGCGGGCGTCCCTCACCTCGTCGCTCCAGAGCAGTGATTGCAGCAGCAGGACGTCATCGCGCACCCGGAGCGCCCCGAGGCGCGTCTTCTGGCGCAGCGCGAACCGCGTGATCGCGGTGCGATCCGTGGCCTCGAGCGCCCGGCGCAGCAGCACGTACGCCTTGGCCGACGACCCGTCCGGTTCGAGGTAGTAGCTGCGCTCGAACATGATCGGGTCGAGCTGTTCGCTGGGCACGAATTCGACCACCTCGATCTCGTGGCTTCGCTCGGCCGGCAGCCGGCTCAGGTCCTCATCCGAGATGATCACCGTCCTGTCGCCGCTGTCCCAGGCCTTGCCGATATGGGCGTAGTCGACCACGCGGCCGCACTTCTCACACCGCCGCTGGTACCGGATGCGCCCGCCGTCCGCGTCGTGCACCTGGTGCAGCGCCACGTCGTGGTCTTCGGTCGCGCTGTACACCTTGACGGGCACATTGACGAGTCCGAAGGTGATCGCGCCTTTCCAGAACGATCTCATTCCCTCAGTAGACACCGGTCACGGGCCCGGGGCTAGCCTGCACGGCCTAGCGGCGCCGGGGACCGGAGAGCATGCTGACCTCATGAGCGAGGTGCCGGAACACGGGGGTTCGAGGCAGGTCGTGATGGTCGGGGGGCGCCGGATCACGCTCACCCACCTCGACAAGGTGCTGTACCCGGAGACGGGCACGACCAAAGCGGATGTGCTCGGCTACTACGCCGCCGTGGCCGACGTGCTGATCCCGCACGCCGCCAACCGGCCCGCCACCCGCAAGCGGTGGGTGCACGGCGTCGGGACCGCGGAGGGACCGGGCCACGTCTTCTTCCAGAAAAACCTCGACAGTTCCACCCCGGATTGGGTCAGGCGCGGCCGGCTGCAGCACACTCACCACGTGAACGAGTACCCGCTGGTGAACGACCTGGCCACGCTGACCTGGCTGGGCCAGATCTCCGCCCTCGAGATCCACGTGCCGCAGTGGCAGTTCGGGCCGGACGGCAGTCCGCGCAATCCCGACCGGCTCGTGCTCGACCTCGACCCGGGCGAGGGGGTGAGCCTGTCCGAGTGCGCGGAGGTCGCCCGCCTGGCCCGGGCGATCCTGCGGGACATGGGTCTCGACCCGCTGCCCGTTACCAGCGGAAGCAAGGGCATCCATCTGTATGCGGCCCTGGACCTGAGCCACACGTCCGAGCAGGTCTCGCAGGTCGCCCACGAACTGGCGCGGGCACTCGAGGCCGACCACCCGGACCAGGTGGTCAGCGATATGCAGAAGGCGAAGCGCCCTGGCCGGGTGTTCGTGGACTGGAGCCAGAACAACAGTTCCAAAACGACCATCACGCCGTATTCCCTGCGCGGGACGCTGCGCCCCATGGTCGCGATGCCCCGCACCTGGCGCGAGCTGGCCTCCCCCGGCCTCGCGCAGGTCGATTTTCGGCAGGCCATGCACCGGGTCGAGCGCGGGGGCGATCCGCTGGCCGGCCTGCTCACCGCGCACTCGGGTGGCGGGGACCCGGCCGGTGTCTCCGCCGTCGGCGGGCCGGGGGCGGATGCCCTGGCCGTCTACCGCAGCAAGCGAGACGCGTCCACGACCCCGGAGCCGATGCCGGCCGGCGTCGTGACGGCGGGCGACGGCCGGTCCTTCGTGATCCAGGAGCACCATGCCCGCAATCTGCACTACGACCTGCGCCTCGAGCACGAGGGGGTGCTGGCCTCCTGGGCCCTGCCGCGCGGCGTGCC
This sequence comes from Cryobacterium sp. TmT2-59, assembly GCF_004403545.1. Lineage (NCBI taxonomy): Bacteria > Bacillati > Actinomycetota > Actinomycetes > Micrococcales > Microbacteriaceae > Cryobacterium > Cryobacterium sp. TmT2-59. The sequence goes on from NZ_SOGM01000049.1 coordinate 46,333, forward strand.
GACTGATCCGGCGAAGAACCGGCTCGCCGTCAGGACGGAGGACCACCCGCTCGAATACGGCGCGTACGAGGGCGTCATCCCGGCAGGTGAGTACGGTGCCGGCACGGTCAGCATCTGGGACCGAGGCGCGTACGACCTGGAGAAATGGCGGGACGACGAGGTGATCGCCACCCTGAACGGCGAGCCGCGCGGAGGATTGAACGGATCGGCCCGGTTCGCGCTGATCCGCACCGGCGGCAAGAACTGGCTGATCCACCTGATGAAGCCCCGGCCCTCGTCCGGGTCGTATCCGCCGGCGCGTTCGGGGAGCGTCGGTTCCTCCGCCGGGGCCGACCGGCGCATCCGTTACCGGCCCATGCTCGCCACCCTCGGCTCGGTGACCGATCTGCCGGAGGACGACGCCTGGGCCTTCGAGATGAAGTGGGACGGGATCCGTGCCCTGGCCTATGTCCGGGCGGAGGACGATCCCGCCGCGGAGGTGCGCCTGCTGACCCGAAACGGCAACGACGTCACGCCGGCCTATCCGGAGCTGGTGGCGACGCTGCCCGGCGCCCTCCGGGCCGATTCGGCCGTGCTCGACGGGGAGATCGTCGCCCTCGACCGCGCCGGGCGGCCGGATTTCGGCCTGCTCCAGACCCGGATGGGCCTGACCGACCGACGCCAGATCGACGCCGCCGTCGCGGCGACGCCGGTGCGGTTCATGGCCTTCGATGTGCTCGAACGCGACGGGGAGCCGCTCCTGGACCGCACCTACGCCGTACGCCGGGCCGTCCTCGCGGACATCCTGGAGGTGACCGGCGCGGTGCAGGTTCCGCCGGCTTTCGACGGCGACTCCGCCGAGGCCATGCGATCCAGCCGGAACCTCGGTCTGGAGGGCGTGGTCGCCAAGACCCTCGACGGCCGCTACCAGGCCGGGCGCCGCTCCCGGTCGTGGATCAAGATCAGGCATCATCTCAGCCAGGAGGTCGTCATCGGCGGGTGGCGGCCCGGCAACGGCCGGCGGTCGGGCTCGGCGGGGTCTCTGCTGATGGGAATCCCGGATGGGGGCCGGCTTCGCTATATCGGCCGGGTGGGTACGGGCTTCCGGGACCGGGACCTGGACGACCTCCGGGCCCGGCTGGACCCCCTCGAAACGGCGGACGGCCCGTTCGCGGACGTGCCCGTCGCCGACGCCCGGGACGCCCGCTGGGTTCGTCCGGTGCTCGTCGGCGAGGTCGAGTTCGCGGACTGGACCGCGGCCGGCCGCCTCCGGCATCCGTCCTGGCGCGGGTGGCGCCCGGACAAAACGCCGGCGGACGTGGTCAGGGAAGCGCCGTAGCGCGGCTCAGGCGAGACGGGCGCGCAGGGCGGGCCAGCTGGCGGCGAATCCCGGATGCAGCGGAAGATCCCCGACCTGTTCGGTGGGGACCCAGCGGAGCGCAATGCTCTCCTGGTCGCTGATCACCGGGTCGAAGGGCTCCGTGGCCCGGACCACCACCGTGGTGTACGACCAGAACCCGAGGTCCAGGACCGAACTGAACTGCACCGTGACCAGGTCGGCCGGGACGCCGGCCTCTTCCCCGGCCTCGCGCAGCGCCGCCTCGAGGGCGGTCTCGTGTTCGTGCCGCGCTCCCCCGGGCAGCCCCCAGGTGTCCCCTTGATGGCTCCAGAGAGCGCGGTGTTGCAGCAGCACCCCCAGCTCGAGGTGGTGCACCAGCAGGCCGGCAGCGCCGAACAGCCCCCAGAACTTGCCGCCATCGGGCCCGTACACCCACCTGTCGCCGTTACTGCTCATGGCACAAGCATGGGGCACCCCGGCCGTGAAAACCCTTCGTGTTGCCCGGTGTCACCCGGTCGTCGGGCGACCGTGCCCGTTCCGGTCGAGAGTGCCCGGCACAGCGGCCACTCTCGACCGGAACGGGAACTACTAAAGGGCCACGATGGCGTGCACGGGGGCGTCGCCGAGGCGGGACCGGCCGACCAGGTCGGTCAGCTCGAGCACGACGCCGACCCCGGCCAGGTGGTAACCGGCCCGCTCGACCAGGCGCGAGGTGGCGGCGATGGTTCCGCCGGTGGCCAGGACGTCGTCGAGGACGAGCACACGCGAGCCGGCGGCCAGCTGGCCGATCTCGAGCTCGAGGCACGCCGATCCGTATTCCAGGTCGTACTCCTCGCTCAGCACCGAGCCGGGCAGTTTGCCGCCCTTGCGCACGGCGAGCACGGCGACATCCGCCGCGTAGCCGACGGCGGCGGCCAGCAGGAAGCCGCGAGCCTCAATGCCCGCGACGGCGTCGAACTGGCCGTCGAACCGGCCGGCCAGTTCGTCGATCAGGGACCGGAACGCCTTGGCGTCGGCGAACACCGGGTTGAGGTCGCGGAACAGGATGCCCGCTTGCGGGAAATCGGGGTACGAGGCGAGGAGGGCGTGCACATGGTCTGCTGCGGGGGTGTTCACCCCCTCAGTTTAAGCGTTCTCCGGCTCGCCCTGACCCGCCCCGCTAGTCCCCCGGATGACGCGTCCGCACGGTGCTGCGTGCTAGCCTCAGATTTAGCTAACAAAGTTAGACACTTTTTCCGGTATCTTTGCTGGAACGCCAGAAAGGGCAGCTATGCAGGGGTCGAAGTGCTAGAGGAACTCGTGGTTCTGCTGGATGAAGCGGGGCATGAAATCGGCACTGCCCCCAAGCTCATCGTGCACGACACGAACACGGCGTTGCACCTCGCGTTCTCCTGCCACGTGCTCAATCCGGCCGGCGACGTGCTCGTCACCCGGAGAGCCCTGGCCAAGAAGACCTGGCCGGGCGTCTGGACCAACTCCTTCTGCGGCCACCCTCTGCCCGACGAGCCGATGACGGAGGCCATCACGCGCCGTGCCCGCTTCGAACTCGGCCTCGAGGTCACGGACCTGGCCGTCACGCTGCCGGACTTCCGCTACCGGGCCGTCGACAGCAGCGGCATCGTCGAGAACGAGATCTGCCCGGTCTACCTGGCCCGCGCGGACGCCGACCCGGTTCCCAACCCCGACGAGGTGATGGAGTTCGCCTGGGTCGACCCTGCCACCCTTCAGCGTGCCGTGCGCGACGCCCCCTGGGCCTTCAGCCCCTGGCTCGGCCTGCAGCTGGCCGAACTGACGAGCTTCGATGCATGAAATCCAGACCGTCGGGGTGGAAACGGAACTGGGACGCTTCTTCGCGGCGGCACGCCTGCGGGCCAGTGACTACGGGGACCACTATGTCGCCCTCTGGGACTGCCTCGAGCGGGCCAGCACGGGCGGAAAACGGGTGCGCCCCGCCCTCGTGCTGGCCGCGTTCTCGGGCCTCGGCGGCACCGACCTCACCCTGGCAACCCCCGTCGCCGTGAGCTTCGAGCTGCTGCACACCGCATTCGTCATCCACGACGACGTGATCGACCGGGACCTGGCCCGACGCGGCGTGGCCAACATCGCCGGCACGTTCGCCGAGCGGGCGCTCGCCCACGGAGCCGAAGACCAGGCGGATGCCTGGGCGGCGACCGCCGCCATCCTGGCCGGCGACCTGGCCCTCAGCGAAGCGCACCGCGCCCTCGCCCTGCTTCCGGTGGAGCTCGAACTGCGCGGGCGACTGCTCGACCTTCTCGACCGGGCCGTGTTCGTGTCCGCTGCCGGGGAGCTGGCGGACGTGACCAACACCGCCTCGAAGCATCCCCTGTCGGTGGACCGGGTGGTGTCGACGCTGGAGCAGAAGACGGCCGTGTACTCCTTCGAAGCACCCCTGCAGGCCGGCGCGGTCCTCGCCGGCGCCTCGGCCGAAGCGATCGACGCCCTCGGTGCGTTTGGCCGGCTGATCGGGGTGGCCTTCCAGCTCACCGACGACATCCTCGGCGTGTTCGGGGACCCGGCGGTGACCGGCAAGAGCGTGCTCACCGATCTGCGTGAAGGCAAGCAGACGGCCCTGATCGCCCATGCGGGCACCACACCGGCCTGGACCGGCATCGCCCCCTTCATCGGAAAGGCAGACCTCACCGAGGCGGAGGCCGAGGCCGTTCGTGCCAGCATCCGGGACTGCGGCGCCCTGCAGTCGGCGACCGAGCTCGCCGCGGACCACGCCGACCGCGCCGCCCGGGCGCTGGACACCCCCGCCATCCCGGCGGCGCTCCGGGCGCTGCTCACCACCCTGGCCGGCACCGCAGTGAATCGCAGCCGATGATCCGGGACACCCCCGCCGAGCACACCGGCATCGCCAAGTACAACGCCGCCGCCCGGGCCAGTTCGGCCACGGTTATCGGCCATTACTCCACCTCGTTCGGCCTCGCGGCCCGGCTCCTGGAGCCGCGCGTGCGCAGCCAGGTGCGCACCATCTACGCCCTCGTTAGGATCGCCGACGAAATCGTGGACGGCGCCGCTAGTCAGGCCGGGGTCAGCGTGGGCGGCCAGCGGGAGCTGCTGGACGGGCTCGAACGGGAGACCGGCCGGGCCATCGAGACGGGCTTCAGCACCAATCTGGTCGTGCACGCCTTCGCCGCGACCGCCCGGGAGGCCGGGATCGGGACGAGCCTGACCGCGCCCTTCTTCGCCTCGATGCGCCGCGACCTCGACCCGTCGCCGTTCGATGCCGCCGGCGTGGCGGAGTACATCTACGGTTCGGCCGAGGTGATCGGGCTGATGTGCCTGCGCTGTTTCGTTCAGGACACCCCGCGCACGGCCGCCGAGCTCGAGGTGCTCGAGACCGGCGCCCGCAGCCTCGGCGCCGCGTTCCAGAAGGTCAATTTCCTGCGCGACCTGGCCGCCGATCGGGACGCCCTCGGACGCAACTACTTCCCCGGCGTGAACCTGCTCACCCTGACCGAGACACAGAAGAACGAGCTCCTCGACGATATGGACGCCGACCTCGACGCAGCCGCACGCGTGCTGCCCATGCTTCCGGTGGGGAGCCGCCGCGCGGTCGCCGCCGCACACCGCCTCTTCGCCCGCCTGTCGGCGAAGCTGCGCGTCACCCCCGCGCGAGCACTGATGAGCGCCCGGGTACGGGTGCCGGATCCGGAGAAAATCATGATTGCACTCGCCGCATCGTTCGGCCCGGGAGCGTGGAAGCGATGAGCAGCACGGCTGGACACGCCGCTGGGCACACCGTCGTCATCGGCGGCGGCATCGCCGGGCTGGCCAGCGCCGCCCTGCTGGCCAGGGACGGCCACCGGGTCACCCTGCTCGAGGCGCACGCGACCCTCGGCGGCCGGGCCGGCTCCTGGGAGGTGGACGGGTTCCGATTCGAAACCGGTCCGTCGTGGTACCTGATGCCGGAGGTGTTCGACCACTTCTACCGTCTGTTCGGCACGTCCTCCGCCGAACAGCTCGACCTGACCCGGCTGGACCCCGGCTACCGCGTGTTCTTCGAGAACACCCGCGAGCCGGTGGACATCGCGGCCGAGCGGGCCGACAACATCGCCCTGTTCGAAAGCCTGGAACCCGGCGCGGGTGCCGCCCTCGACCGCTACCTCGTTTCCGCCAAAGAGACGTACGACATGGCCGTCAAGCGCTTCCTGTACACGAGCTTCGCGAGCTTCCGGCCGCTGCTGGTTCCGGATGTCCTCCGCCGGCTCGGTCGGCTGGCGCGCCTGCTCCTGCAGCCGCTGGACCGGTTCGCCGCCGGCTATGTGAAGGACAACCGGCTGCGCCAGATCCTCGGCTACCCGGCCGTGTTCCTCGGCTCCTCCCCGGACCAGACCCCCTCGATGTACCACCTGATGAGTCACCTCGACATGGCCGACGGCGTGCTCTATCCCCAGGGCGGGTTCACACGGCTGATCGACAGCATCGCCGACATCGCCCGCGCCCAGGGCGTGACCGTGATCACCGGGGCGAGAGTCACGGCCATCCGCACCACCCCGGGCGCCGGGACCGCCGTCGCCGGCGTCAGCTACCGCACGGAGGACGGCACCCTGGTCACCCTCGACGCCGACACCGTCGTCTCGGCCGCCGACCTGCACCACACCGAAACCGAGCTGCTCCCGGCCGCCTCCCGGACCTACCCGGAGAGCTGGTGGCGCAAAAAGGTCTCCGGACCCGGCGCCGTGCTGGTGATGCTCGGGATCAGGGGCGACCTTCCCGAGCTGAAGCACCACACCCTCTTCTTCACCGAGGACTGGGCCGAGAACTTCGGCCGCATTTTCGGCAAGACGACCAGCGTGCCCTCGCCGGCCTCCTTCTACGCGTGCATGCCCAGCGCCACCGACCCGGGCGTCGCCCCCGAGGGGCACACGAACATGTTCCTGCTGGTGCCGATCCCCGCCGACCCGGGCCTCGGCCACGGCGGGATCAACGGCGCCGGTTCGCCGACGATCGAGAAGATCGCGGACGACACCATCCGTCAGCTCAGCGAGTGGGCCGGCATCCCCGACCTGTTCGATCGGATCGTGGTGCGCCGCACCGTGGGCCCAAGCGACTTCGCCGACGACCTGAATTCCTGGCGCGGCGGGGCCCTTGGCCCGGCGCACACCCTGCGTCAGAGCGCGTTCCTGCGCGGCTCCAACGCCTCCGCGAAGGTCGAGGGCCTGTTCTACGCCGGCGGCACCACCATTCCGGGTATCGGGCTTCCGATGTGCCTGATCAGCGCTGAGATCCTGCTCAAACGCATCAACGCGGACACGTCCACCGGACCGCTGCCGGAGCCGCTGCCCGACAAACCGATGCCGAACTCCGTGCGGCACGCCCGGCCGGAAGCCCGGTAGCGGTGCAGGTCGCCTACCTGCTGACCCTGCTGGCGAGCCTGGGCGCGATGGTGCTGCTCGACGCGCGCTTCCGGCTGTCCTTCTGGCAGAACCCGGTGCGGGCATCCGTGGTGCTCGGCGCGGGGGTGGCGTATTTCCTGCTCTGGGACCTTTTCGGGATCGGTCTGGGCATCTTCTATCGCGGCGAGACCGACCTGATGACGGGCCTGCAGCTGGCCCCGGAGCTGCCGGTGGAGGAACTCGTCTTCCTCACCTTCCTCTGCTACCTCACCCTGAACGCGGTGCAGGGCGCGCGCCTCCTCCTGGGGCGGCGGGGCGCCCGGCCGGCCCGCCCCGGCGTCGACGACGGGACACACGGATGACGTACCTGCTCCTGAACAGTGTCTTCCTCGTGCTCGCGGCGGCCGTGTACCTCGTGGCCGTTCGCCGCGGCGCGCTCTCCCGGCGCGGGATCGCCGCCACCCTGATAGCTCTGGCCGTCGTGATCGTGCTGACGGCCATTTTCGACAACATCATGATCGCGATCGGGCTGGTCGACTACGATCCGAACCGGATCTCCGGGCTGCGCATCGGTGTGGCCCCGATCGAAGACTTCGCCTATCCTGTGGGGGCAGCGCTCCTGCTGCCCGCGGTCTGGGCGCTGCTGGAAAGAAAACGAATGACTGAGACCGATGACTGAGACCCCCACCCCCACGCTGTGGAAGACCCGCCAGGTGTTGCTCTCGTCGCGGCCGCTGAGTTGGGTCAACACGGCCTACCCGTTCGCGGCCGCCTACATCGTGACCACGGGCCGGGTCGACGCCCTGCTCATCGTGGGAACGCTGTTCTTCCTGATTCCCTACAACCTGCTGATGTACGGCATCAACGACGTCTTCGACTACGAGTCCGACCTCCGCAACCCGCGCAAGGGCGGCGTCGAGGGCGCCATGCTCGACCCGGGCCTGCACCGGCTGGTGCTGGTCGCCGGGGTGGTGACCGCGGTTCCCGTGCTCGCGGCGATGCTCCTGCTGGCCGGCACGGGGCATCCGTTGTCCTGGCTCGTGCTCGCGATCAGCCTCTTCGCCGTCGCCGCCTATTCGGTGCCCGGCCTCCGGTTCAAGGAACGCCCGTTCATCGACTCGGCGACGTCGAGCACGCACTTCGTCAGCCCCGCGGTCTACGGCCTGGTCGTGGCCGGCGCCGTCTTCACGCCCGGGCTGGTGGCCCTGCTCCTCGCGTTCTTCCTCTGGGGCATGGCGAGCCACGCGTTCGGCGCGGTGCAGGACATCGTGCCGGACCGGGAAGGCGGGATCGCCTCGATCGCGACCGCACTCGGCGCGGCGCGCACCGTTCGCCTGGCGATCGCGTTCTGGGCCCTCGCCGGGCTGCTGATGCTCTTCACCGGCTGGCCCGGACTGCTCGGCGCGGTGCTCGCGCTGCCGTACATCGGTGCGGCCTGGCCGTTCCGCTCGGTCACGGACGAGCGCGCGGAGACCGCGAACGCGGGCTGGAAGCGGTTCCTCTGGCTCAACTTCCTGACCGGTTTCCTGGTCACGATGCTGCTCATCGCCTGGGTGATGCTCGGACCGTTCTAGCCGCCTGGCCTAGAGTCGAGGCATGGAACCTCTGGGCTCAGCCCGCGTCGACAGCTGGACCTGGGGCGTGCGGATGTTCAAGACCCGCTCCCAGGCCACCGCGGCCTGCCGGGCCGGTCACGTCAAGGTCAACGGCGAACGGGCCAAGTCGGCCCAGCCCGTGCGCGTGGGCGACGAGGTGCGGGTGCGCAGCAGCGGCTTCGACCGGGTGCTGGTGGTGGCGAAGATCGTCACCAAGCGCGTCGGCGCGCCGGTCGCGGCGGAGTGCTTCGTCGACATGACCCCGCCGCCCCCGCCCCGGGAGGAGGTGGCGCTGCTCCCGATGCGCGATCGCGGCGCCGGGCGCCCGACCAAGCGGGAACGCCGGGAGATCGACCGCCTCCGCGCACCCGAACAGCCGGCCCGGTACGAGACGGATGAGGACTGACCCCGAGCCGTGGCGCTGCTCAGGCGCGGGCGCTGTCGGGTGCCGTGCTGTCGGGCGCGAGCGACGGGAACGCGTCGAGGCCGAACTCGTGCCGCAGGACCAGGGTGGCCGCGTACCATCCGTTCATGCCGTGCACGGCGGGACCGGGCGGGGTCGACGCCGAGCAGAGGTAGAGGCCGGGGACCGGCGTCCGCCAGGGCCGGGATGACACCACCGGGCGTTTGACGAGCTGGCGGAGCGACACCACGCCGCCGAGGATGTCGCCGCCGACGAGGTTCGGGTCCTGCGCGGCCATCCCCCGGGCGGACCGGGCGGTGCTGGCCAGGATCGTGTCCCGGAATCCGGGCGCGAAGCGCTCGATCTGCAACACGATCGCCTCGGTCAGGTCCTCGTCCGAGCCGGGCGGCACGTGGGCGTAGGCCCACAGCACGTGGCAGCCCGCCGGCGCCCGCGTGGGATCGAGCACGCTGGGCTGGGTGACCAGCACGAACGGATGCTCCGCCGACCGCCCCCGGGCCACCTCGCGTTCGGCGCCGACCACCTCGGCCCGGGTGCCGCCGACGTGCACCGTGGGCGACCGGGCCACATCCGGATTCGTCCACGGGACCGGGCCGGAGAGGGCGAAGTCGACCTTCGCCACCCCGGCGCCGTAGCGGAAGCGCGCCAGTGCCCGGCGGTACCGATCGGGCAGGCGGGGGCCGGCGAACCGGGCGAGGAAGCCCGGCGACGTGTCGAGCAGGGTGACCCGGGCGGGCTCCAGGTCGGACGGGGAACGCACCTCGGTGTCCAGCCGCAGGCTGCCGCCGTGCGCGAGCAGATCGGCGACGAGCGCGTCGGCGATGGCCTGGGAACCGCCGACCGGGTACCCCCAGCCGCGGCCGTGGGCGTGCGCGGCGAGCAGCAGCCCCGCGCCCGCCGAGGCCGGGGACGGCTGCCGGCCGGGGGTGTGGGCGGCCACGCCGGCGAAGAGCGCCGCC